>JAURMJ010000097.1 GCA_030830765.1 Quisquiliibacterium sp. | reverse complement strand
GACCGCGGCCGTCGATGAGCAGCTTCGCACCCTCGGCCACGCCGGTATCGACGTAGCCGCGAACCTTCTCGAAATGAGTCCGCGTCACCAGCGGGCCCATCTCGGCCGTCGGGTCCATGCCATCCGCGACCTTGATCTTCGGCACCCGCTCGGAGAGTCGCGCCACAAGAGCATCGGCCACCGGCCCGACCGCCACCGCGATCGAGACCGCCATGCAACGCTCACCCGCCGATCCATAGGCCGCACCGATCAGCGCATCGACGGCCTGATCCAGCTCGGCATCGGGCATCACGACCATGTGGTTCTTGGCGCCGCCCAGCGCCTGGACGCGCTTGCCATGGGCTGTGGCGGTTTCATGAATATATCTTGCGATCGGCGTGGAGCCGACAAAACTGACCGCCGACACCTGCGGATGCGTAAGCAACGCGTCGACCGCGACCTTGTCGCCATGAACGACATTGAAGACGCCGTCGGGAAGACCGGCCTCCTTGAGCAGCCGTGCAATCAGCAGCGATGCCGATGGGTCACGCTCGGAAGGCTTCAGGATGAACGTGTTGCCGCAGGCGATCGCCACCGGGAACATCCACATCGGCACCATCGCCGGGAAATTGAACGGGGTGATCCCGACACAGACGCCGAGCGGCTGGCGAATCGAGTACATGTCGATACCCGTGCCGACCTGCTCGCTGAATTCGCCCTTGAGCAGCTGCGGGATCCCGCAGGCGAATTCAACCACTTCCATGCCGCGGGTCAGCTCCCCTTCAGCATCGGTGAACACCTTGCCATGCTCGGCTGTGATGGCTGCTGCCAATTCGGCCGAGTGTCGCTCCATGAGTTCCTTGAACTTGAACATCACGCGCGCGCGCCGCAGCGGCGGTGTCGCAGCCCAACCCGGAAAAGCATTGGCAGCAGACTGCACGGCCAGATCAACCTCGGCCGGGCTCGCATAGCCAACACGCCGAGCAACCTGTCCGGTCGCCGGGTTGAAAACATCACCGAAGCGACAATCAGCGTCAGGTGCACATTCACCCCCGCTGATCCAGTGGTTGACGACCGCGGACAATTGCGCGGTCAGCGGATGATCGGAACTTCCCATCGATATCTCCAGGCGCCGCTTTGAGCGCGGCAATTGACAAGGGGAGGTCGCCAGACCGCACGGCACACGCCAGGAACGGCCAGGACGACAATCCGGCACAGGAAGAACCCCCGAGCAAAACAGCCGATCAAGAAGAACTGACAGGCTGGTGATGACCTCGACGCAGAGGAATTCACAAGCTGTCAGCCTGCAAAACCGTTCAGCTGGTTGAACGAAGATTCATTTGCTGGAACAATGCAGATTGTTCGCCCAAGCCTTGGACAAGTCAACCATGCCCGCCCTGCCTGATGCACCTTCCCGGATTGGGACCCAGCCGACCGCTGCCTCCAAGAGTTCTGCCCAGCCGGCGACCGCGGATCGTTCCGAGGCAACAGACCCTCCACCAGCACAGGATGCCCGTACAGAATCGACCGCAGCAGGCGATGCCCGCCTTGTGCCAGCCGTGGAGCGGGCGGTGATGCTGCTTGACGCAATCGCCGCTGCCGGACGCCCTCAAGCCCTCGCCGATCTGAGCCGCCAGCTGCAGTTACCCAAGAGCAGTGTCCATGGCCTGCTCAATACGCTGGTCGCCCTGGGCCTTGCGCGTCGCGCCGAGAACGGCCTGTTTGCGCTTGGCGTCAAGCCCTTGCAATGGGCAGATGCGTTCATCGGGCAATCCGATCTGATGCGCGCTTTCGACCGCCATGCCAACGCGTTCCCGGAGCTGCTGCCCGAGACCGTCATGCTGGCGGTTCTGCAGGACGATCGGGTGATCTACCTATCCTGTCGCCAGGGCAGTCGCCCTCTTGCGGTGAATTTCCGCGTCGGGGGGCGATTTCCGGCCAGCTGTACCTCCTCAGGCAAAGCCATGCTTGCCTCACTGCCAGACCCGCAGGTACGACGAATCCTTGGAAGACAGCCGCTTGAGCGTCTAACGCCCCACGGGATCGATTCGGTTGATGTCCTGCTCGCGCAGCTCGCAACTGCACGCGAGGCGGGCTATGCGACGGATGATGAAGAAACCGCCGAAGGCATGCAATGCTATGGTGCCGCTATCACCGCCGCCCGACAGCCACAGGCCGTTGCAGCCGTTGCGGTCAGTCTGATCAAGGCTGGCCTGACTCCTGACAGAAGAGATGCAATTGTCGCTTCAATCACCGGACTTGCGCTGCGGATTTCCCAGGAGCTGGGCGGTTGACGCTGTCGCTGGGACTAAGGGTCTTCGCAGAAAAATTACGCCTGCAAGCGACCGACCGGTCATGACATCGTTCCCCGCCAGACACCCCGCCTCCCGCGCCAAATCAGCCTATTGCGCCGCAATCTTCGGATGCCAGTGCACGAAGCCACGCTCAGCCTGATAGGCAGCCCCGATACCGAAAAGTTCGGCCTCCGAAAAGCGTGGCCCGATCAGCTGCAAGCCGACAGGCAGGCCAGCCGCAAACCCGGCCGGCATCGACAAGGCCGGCAGACCCAGATAATTGATCGGTCGTGTAAAGCGCCCGAACGAAGCAACCAACGCAGGCATGTTGGGGCCGCCGCCGACATCGGTCTCGGCACGTGTCGGCACCGGAAAGGTCAACACCGGCGCGTGCAAGACGTCGCACTGCGAAAAGACCTCATTCCGCATCCGTTGCAGCAACGGTGAGCGCTTGCGCAGCGCATCGATGTAATCACAGGCCGTCATGCCCAGTCCGGTGCGCAGGCGCGCGAGCACCTGCGGCGAATAATTCTCTGGCTGCGACTCCATCCACTCCCGATGCAGTGCGGCCGGTTCAGCCTGCAGCACAATCATCGAGGCCGTCTGCAGCGTCTGCGGATCGGGCATGCTGACCGCAACAATCTGAGCGCCACGTGCCCGGAATGCATCCAGGCTTTGCTGCATCGCTGCAGCAACCTCGCCACTGCAATCACCGTGGCCGAAATTTTCGGCCACCCCGATGCGCACCCCGCGCAAGTCCTCGCGCGCCGACCAGCTCCAGCCATCGCGGAACGGCCACTGTTTGGTGGGCGGATCAGCCGGGTCAAGGCCAGCCATGATGCCGTACATCAGCGCGCAGTCCTCGACACTGCGAGTCAGCACACCGACGGTGTCCAGCGACTGCGACAGCGGCATTGCAGCCGCACGGCTGACCGCCCCGAAGGTCGTCTTGATCCCGACAATGCCATTGCAGGCCGCAGGAATGCGGACCGAGGCGCCGGTGTCAGTGCCCAGGGCTGCGAAATTGGCACAGGCCGCGACGCTCGAGGCCGAGCCACTCGACGAGCCGCCAGATACATGATCTGGGTTCCAGGCATTGCCCACGTCGCCATAGTGATGGTTATGACCCGTCACCCCATAGGCAAATTCGGCCATCCCAAGCGTCCCAAACTCGAAGGACCCGGCCTGATCAAGGCGCTCAAGCACCGGCGAGGTTTCGGTCTGAACCTGCTGCGCGAGAATCTTCGAGCCCCCCGAGCT
>JAURMJ010000096.1 GCA_030830765.1 Quisquiliibacterium sp. | reverse complement strand
GTTGTCTGCCCGGATCTGCACAAGGTTCATCAAGGCCTGATGCGTGACGACCTGTTCACCTGCGTTCATGAGCAATTCATGACCGAAACCGCGACATTCGCAGACATCGTACTGCCGGCCACGATGTTCCTTGAGCATGACGATTTCTACACAGCGTCCGGCCACACAAGTTTTCAGGTTGCGCGCAAGGTCATTGAGGCCCCGGGTGAATGCCGTGAGAATCATTTCGTGATCTGCGAGCTGGCCAGACGGCTGGGCGCGCAGCATCGCGGCTTTCAGATGAGTTCATGGGAAATCATGGACGAGACGCTGAAGCTGTCCGGCATGTGGGATGCCCAGACCAATGTTGACCGAGGCGGTCAGGACTGCGCACTGCCCTTCGAGCGCGCGCACTTCCTGGACGGTTTCGCCTGGCCGGATGGCAAATTCCGCTTCAAGCCTGACTGGGTTGCCATGGGTGAACGCGGCGCGCTGATGCCCAAACTGCCCGATCACTTCGATGTCATCGACAATGCCTGCGAGGAGCGCCCCTTCCGACTGGTCACTGCGCCAGCCCGCACGTTCCTGAACACGAGCTTCACCGAGACGCCAGGCTCACTGCAACGGGAAAAAAAGCCGACTGTGCTGATGAACCCGCAGGACTGCGAACGGCTGGCGCTTGCCGAGGATGACCTGGTCACAATCGGTAATGCGCGTGCACAGGTGGAGGTTCATGTGAAAATCCGCACCGGTCAGCAGCCCGGCGTGCTGGTGCTCGAAGGCATCTGGCCGAACCGGCATTTCATCAACGGTGTGGGCGTCAATGCCTTGACTTCGTCGGAGCCGGGTTATCCGAACGGTGGTGCCGTCTTCCATGACACCTCGGTCTGGCTTCGACCGACTCAGCCGACAGTCTGAACACGGCATCGCTTCGAGTTCCAGGATTCCCGGACTCACCGACCAATCCCATCAGAACACCGATCACTTTTCACTGGACACTCCTTGCCAGCCTCCCAATCCCAGGCATCGATCAGCGCAACCGACCCGAAATCAAGCGTGGGTGCCCGCACCCTTCGCGGCATGGCCTGGATGGCTGCCGGTGGTCTGTCCCTGTGTGCAATGAACGCGATCATGCGGGTGCTGACAATGGAGATGAGCCCGTTATTCGCCCAGTTTCTGCGCTATCTGTTCGCGCTGCTGGTGATGGTGCCGCTGCTCTTTCGAGATGGTCTGGGAGCCTATCGCCCTAACAACCTGAAAGGCCTGTTCTGGCGTGGTCTGGTGCACGCATCGTCGCTGACCCTGTTCTTCATGGCCTTGCCGCACCTGCCGCTGGCCGATGTGACGGCGATCAATTTCACAACGCCGATCTTCGTGCTCATCGGTGCCGCCTTGCTACTCGGCGAGAAGGTTTCCCAGGCGCGATGGTTTGCCGCGATGATCGGTTTTTCGGGCGTGCTGATCGTAATCTGGCCGCATATGTCAGGCCAGGGCGCAGGCATCTGGAGTCTGGTGATGCTGTGCGCGTCGCCGTTGTTTGCCGGTTCCTTCCTGATCAACAAGGCGCTGACCCGACATGATTCGCCGAGCACCATCGTGCTCTGGCAGAACCTGACGGTCACGCTGTTCATGCTGCCGCTGGCCATTCCGTTCTGGCAAAGCCTGACCTGGGGACAGCTGGGACTCTTTTTTATCTGCGGGGTATTGGGGACCGTCGCACATTACTGCATGACGCGAGCTTTCACGCTTGGCGATATTTCAGCCATGCAGCCCGTACGTTTTCTCGATCTCATCTGGGCCTCAATCTTCGGACTGATGCTGTTCGGAAACACGCCGTCCAGCACGGCACTGATCGGCGGCGCAGTCATCGTGGCATCAACGATCTGGATTGCTCGCAGAGAATCGGCCCGCTGACCCCGGTCATCGCGAGACGCTTGGCGGGTCAAATTGAAGCCTGCCAGGCGCTCTGGCTCTTTGCCCTGTGCTCGCGCTAACCAACACGGACTGGTTAAGATAATCCCCTCTGAACAGTCACTGTGGATCCTGCCCATGCCTCTCTTCCATCGTGAGTTCGACTTCGCGCCTTACCGCCTGTCCGGAGTTGTCTACGGCACGCTGATCAACGATCCGAGAACGCTGGAAGCAATCGGCGACAAGGCCAGCGAGGCGCCGTACAAGTCGCCGCCGAAGGCTCCGGTCCTGTACGTGAAGCCGCGTAATACGCTTTCGCATACCGGTGCAGCGGTGTCGATTCCGGTGCAATTCGATTCGGTGCAGATCAGAGCCAATGTTGGCATCGTGATCGGCAAGACGGCCTGCCGGGTCAGCGAATCCGATGCACTCAGCCATGTGGCCGGCTATGTCGCGATCAATGACGTAGCGCTGCCGCATGACAGTTTCTACCGCCCGTCGATCCGCTTCATCGCCCGCGACGGTTATTGCCCGATCGGGGACGAAGTCGTGCCTGCCGCAGCAATCGGCGATGTGAATGCGCTGGCGATCAACGTCTGGATCGATGAACAGTTGGTCCATCAAAGCAGCACCGCCGGGCGCCTCCGCAGTGCCGCGAAACTGCTGGCCGACGTGACTGAATTCATGACGCTGCAACCCGGTGACATCCTGATGCTGGGGTTTTCCCACAGCGCACCGCTGGCTCGTGCCGGGCAGCATGTGGTCATCGAGATTGAAGGTCTCGGCAGGATCGAGAATACCGTCATCGCTGAAGGGGATGCGCAATGAAGACAGCACGCGTGGCCTATGGCGGAGCGATCCACACGGCCTTTGAACACCCGCAGGGCCTGAAGCTTGCCGATGGTCGGATCGTCGCGGAACACGATGTCGTCTGGCTGGCTCCGTTCGAGGTCGGCACGATCATTGCACTTGGTCTGAACTATGCCGATCACGTGAAAGAGCTGGCCAAGGAACTGACAATCACCACCAAAGATGAACCCCTGGCGTTTCTGAAGGGGCCAGGTGCTGTGATCGGACATCGCGGCCAGACCCGCAGACCATCTGACGTGACGTTCATGCACTACGAGTGTGAGCTGGGGGTAGTCATCGGTCGCACCGCAGGTCGGGTCAAGGCTTCAGACGCGATGCAACACGTGGCTGGTTACACGGTCTGCAATGACTATGCCTTTCGCGACTACCTGGAAAACTGGTATCGACCGAATCTGCGTGTCAAGAATCGGGATACGGCCACGGTCATCGGACCGTGGCTCGTCGATGCCGCAGATGTGCCTGACCCCAATGCGCTGACGCTGAATACTTATGTAAACGGCCAGCGCACGCAGCATGGCAGCACCCGCGACTTCATCAACGACATCCCGTCGCTGATCGAATACCTGAGTGAATTCATGACGCTGCAGGCAGGCGACGTGATCCTCACTGGTACACCGGAGGGCGTGGTCAACGTGAATGTTGGCGATGAAGTTGTCACTGAGATCGAAGGGATCGGACGCCTGGTCAATACAATTGTCGGGGATCAGACATTCAGGCGATAAGGTCGATCGTGGAACGCTGAATTCCTGCGCGAGAGGTCTGTCCCCGCCTGTCCAGTCAGAGCTCGGCTATTTCCAGTTCGCGTAACAAGTGCTGCGAAACGAGACGGATCAAGCGTCCGGAGTACTTGTTTCCATCCGGACAGGTCTGCACTATCCCTGTATGCCATCCAGGCATGCCCCTCGGGGTGAGAGATCTCTGAGGGTCGATATAACTCAGGAGACACACATGCGTAGCAAGCTGTTGCTTTGCGCGTTCGCGTCCGCGATCGCACTGACGATGAATCCCGCCTGGGCAAAGAATGATTGCAAGCCCTCGAAGTGGGGCCCCAAGGACGAACTCGGTTCGGCGAACCTGGTCACGCCGGAAAGAACCAAGGCGGCACTTGCGCTGGTCAAGCAGGGGAAAAGCCACCCTCTCGGAATTGTGATCGACAGCACGACTCCCGCGTTCTCGCCCCGTTCACTGGCTCTTGAGGTCGTGCAGCCAAACCAGCAGGGCGGCAAGCGTCTGTTCAGCTACAACGGCAGCTACAACGATGATGTGCTCCAAACCTGGATCGGCATCGGCCCGCAGATCGATGGCCTCGGACACCTTGGCCAGGACGGCATTTACTACAACT
>JAURMJ010000095.1 GCA_030830765.1 Quisquiliibacterium sp. | reverse complement strand
TTTTCTTTGCTGGGATGAACATCCACGCACGCTGATCGCGTGTGCGGAGGGCGCAGCCGATGTCTGATCCGGTGAACTTGCTCGGGCTGGACTCGCAGGCGCTTGCTGCGCTCTGTGAGCAGTGGGGCGAGCGCCCTTTTCGTGCTCGCCAGTTGCAACGCTGGATTCACCAGCGGCATGCAGGCGAGTTCGACCAGATGTCGGATCTCGCCAAGAGTTTTCGCGCACGCCTGCAGCAGCAGGCTGAAATCCGTGCGCCCGCGATCATCAGTGATCACACGTCATCGGACGGTACGCGCAAATGGCTGCTTGACGTCGGGGCGGGCAATGCCGTTGAGTGCGTATTCATCCCTGAGTCGAATCGTGGCACGCTCTGCGTATCCACGCAGGCCGGTTGCGCTGTCAATTGCCGCTTCTGCTCGACCGGTAAGCAGGGCTTCAGCCGCAATCTGCGAGTCGATGAAATCATCGGTCAGCTGTGGCATGCGAGTCGCATGCTCGATGAAGGTCAGACTCGCATTGGCACTGATGCGTCTCCTGCTGCCGACCCGGTCCGTGCGGTCAGCAATGTAGTTTTCATGGGCATGGGCGAGCCGTTGCAAAACTATGCGGCCACGCTCTCGGCCTTGCACCTGATGCTCGATGACAATGCCTATGGGCTTTCACGGCGGCGGGTCACGGTTTCCACCTCCGGCGTCGTGCCGATGATCGACCGCCTGCGCGAAGATTGCCCTGTCGCCCTGGCTGTTTCTTTGCATGCGCCCGACGATGCGCTGCGCGATCAGTTGGTGCCGCTCAATCGCAAATATCCACTGGATGAGCTGATGCAGGCCTGCCGTCGGTATTTAAGCGCGGCGCCGAGAGATTTCATCACGTTCGAGTACGTCATGCTCGATGGGGTCAACGATACTGATGCCCACGCTCGGGCACTGATTGCGCTGACCCGTGATGTGCCTTGCAAGTTCAACCTGATCCCGTTCAACCCGTTCCCTGAATCCGGTCTCAAACGCTCGCCTGATGCCCGCATCAAAGCCTTTGCAATGCGATTGGTCGATGCCGGGATTGTCACCACCGTCAGGAAAACCAGGGGTGACGATATTGATGCAGCCTGCGGTCAGCTGGCCGGTGAGGTTCAGGATCGCACGCGGCTGCGCGAGCGCATGCCGGTGATGTTGGAGGTGCGGTGAGCGGCGCTCGGTTCCGCGAGGTCTCGAGGGTCAGCGCTGCGGCGGTCAGGCTGACGCTGCTCTCCCTGATCTTGGCACTTTCAGCGTGTGCCACTCCCTGGGACGGCGCGGGCGGCTCTACGAGCGCCATTGCGAACACCTCGCCGATTCCTGATTCGGCCGAAGAGCCGGAGGTCCGTCGGCGCGCCCGCATTCGCGTCGAGCTGGCGGCAAGCTATTACCAGCGCGGCAATTACACGGTGGCTCTGCAGGAGTTGCAGCAGGCCATCAAGATTGACTCCGATTATGTGGCCGCCTACGGAATGCTGGGACTGGTCAGCATGGATCTGGGAAATCGTGAGCAGGCCGATGCCAGTTTCCGCAAGGCGCTGCAGCTTGATCCGAACGACAGCGATGTGAACAACAATTACGGCTGGTTTCTGTGTCAGACCGGAAAGCCCCGCGAATCGATTGAGTATTTCATCAGAGCGGTGCGTAACCCGCTCTACCGTACGCCGGCGATGCCCTACCACAACGCAGGGATCTGTTCGTTTAAATTCGGCGACGAGAAGTCGGGCGAGGACTACCTGCTGCGGTCGTTCCAGACCGATCCGCGCAATGCCGTCGCGTTATACAACCTGTCCGAGTTCTATCTGAAGAAACGCAACCTGGAGCGAGCCCAGATCTTCTCTGATCGACTGATTCAAGGGTTCGAGCCGAATGCTCAGACGCTCTGGTTGGCGCTGCGTGTGGAGCGCGCTGCGGGTAATCGGGACGCCGAGGCGAGCCTGGGAACGCAACTGAAGCGTCGGTTCCCAACGTCCGTCGAGGCTGCGCGTCTTGCTCGGGGTGACTACGGTGACTGATTCTGTAAGTCAGGTCGTCTGTACGATCGAAGCGCTCGTTGCAGCCCGCGAGGCGCGCGGTCTTTCCGTTTCCGATGTCGCATCGCGCCTGAACATTCCGGAAAGAAGACTGCTACTTCTCGAATCGAGTGACTGGAACGCATTGCCCGGACTGGCCTTTACGCGCGCCGTGGTGCGCAGCTATGGCCGCATCGCGGATGTCGATGTGTCACCGCTGGTCGAATCGCTGTCGCAGAACATTGCGCCGGCCGCCCTTGCTCCCGGGCCGTCGATGCGCGAGCCTGTTCCCTCCAGGGGCATGTTTGGATTTGGTAGTGGTAGGGGTGGCAGTCGGTGGGCCTGGATGTTGCTGACTCTGGTCGGAGCGATTGCGTTTGTCCTTTTCTTCGGCAGTGGCAGGCTTGGCGGCATGCAGACCTGGCTGGCCGATCTGAGCACGAAAATCGAGACGCCGCTCGCCGTCTCAAGCCGTCCGTCCAAGGCTGCTGAGGGCTTGGTGCAAGCAGATTCGAGCTCGATGGCATCTCCCACCGGTCGGTCGAGTGTTGAGCCAGTGAGGCTGCCTGCCCTGACGCCTGAGCCCTCGACGGCGGTCCAGTCGTCGCCCGGATCCCTGCCGCAGGAGCTCGCCCAATCGGCGGTGGCGCCGGGTTCAAGCAGCCAGGACAGCGCGACCCCGGATGCGCCCGGCGCTCGCAAGTCTGCGACCGGGCTGAACCGCGGGGAGGGCGCTTACTTATTGTCAGCGCCAGCGACCGGCGCAAATGCCGTGTCCACTGGCAACATTGCTGCCACCAGTCCGTCGGCGTCGGTGCCAGCGGATGCTGTTGCCGCGGCTCCGGAGTCATCCGCCACCTCCGTTACATCCGCCACCACTTCCGCGACACCCGCCACCACTTCCGCGACACCCGCGATCCCCAGCCCGACTGCCGCTGTCCCTGACGCACGCGTACCGCGGATCCGAATGCACTTCGACAGCGAATCCTGGATAGAAATCCGCTCCGCCGAAGGACAAGTCCTGCTGACAGGTGTCCAGCCTCAGGGTACGTCGCGCGACTTCGATGAAGCCGGAGCGCTGGGGTTGGTGATCGGCAATGCGCGTGACGTACGGCTTGAGCTTGATGGTCAGCCCTTCGATCTGGGGCCGCACACACGTGTCAGTGTTGCGCGCTTCAACATTCCATAGACAGGTTCCTGGATGAGTACTGCGTTCGAGACGCAACCCGGTATCGCCCCAGAGTCGTCATTGATTGGCGAGCCGATGTTGATCGGCTCCAGCCCACGTCGTCACTCGCGCACAGCGCAGGTGCATTGGGGCTCGCGCTCCATCGCGATCGGTGGCCAGTCACCGGTGGTGGTTCAGTCGATGACCAACACGGACACCGCGGATGCGATTGCGACGGCGATTCAGGTCAAAGCACTGGCACAGGCCGGCTCTGAACTGGTTCGGATTACGGTCAACACGCCTCAGGCCGCTCAGGCCGTGCCTGCCATCCGTGAGCAACTCGATCGGATGGGGGTCGATACGCCGCTGGTTGGCGACTTTCATTACAACGGCCACAAGCTGCTGACGCAGTATCCGGAATGCGCGCAGGCGCTGTCCAAGTACCGGATCAATCCTGGCAACGTCGGGAGCGCCAGTCGTCGCGATGATAATTTCGCCCAGATGATCGAGGCAGCCTGCCGCTGGAACAAACCGGTTCGGATCGGCGTGAACTGGGGCAGTCTGGATCAGGCCCTGCTGGCCCGTTTGATGGATGAGAACGCGAAGCGTGCCAGGCCTTGGGACGCGTCCAGCGTGATGCGCGAAGCACTGGTTGCCTCGGCCGTCGGCAGTGCACAGCGCGCCTGCGAGCTTGGGATGCCGGCCGACCAGATCGTTTTGTCAGCCAAGGTTTCCAGCGTTCAGGATCTGATCTCGGTCTACAGCGAGCTTGCGCGGCGCTGCGATTTTGCTCTGCACCTGGGCCTCACTGAGGCTGGTATGGGCAGCAAAGGGATCGTCGCCTCGAGTGCCGCGATGGCCGTACTGCTCCAGCAGGGAATCGGGGATACAGTCCGTGTATCGCTGACGCCTGAACCGAACGGTGATCGCACCCGTGAGGTGATCGTTGCGCAGGAACTGCTGCAGACCATGGGGCTTAGAGCGTTCACACCACTGGTCGTGGCCTGTCCCGGTTGTGGCCGGACCAGCAGCACCTTTTTTCAGGAACTGGCCGACAAGATTCAACGCCATCTACGTGAACAGATGCCGATTTGGCGTGCCAGCTATCCGGGTGTCGAGACGATGCAGGTTGCCGTGATGGGATGTGTCGTCAACGGCCCTGGCGAGAGCAAACACGCTGACATCGGCATCTCCCTGCCTGGAGCCGATGAGGCGCCCGTCGCACCCGTCTTTGTGGATGGCGAACGCACGGTCACGTTGAAAGGGGAACGAATCGCCGAGGAATTCCAGGCGATCGTCGATGATTACGTGCGCAGGCGCTACGGCGCGGCGCAGCTTACTTGATACCGAACATGAGCAAGCAGGAAAAGCTTCAGGGTGTGCGCGGGATGAATGACATCCTGCCCGCCGACGAACCGCTGTGGCGGCGCTTGGAGGATACGGTTGCCGATTGCATGCGTAGCTATGGCTATCGACGCATTCGGACCCCGATCGTGGAACACACCCGGCTGTTTGTGCGAGGTATCGGCGAGGTCACCGACATCGTCGAAAAGGAAATGTATTCGTTCACTGACGCGCTCAATGGCGAGGAACTCACCTTGCGCCCTGAGAGCACGGCGGGAGTCGTGCGTGCAGCCATCGAGCACAACATGCTCTATGACGGTCCCAAGCGGCTCTGGTACACCGGACCGATGTTCCGCCACGAAAAACCGCAAAAGGGGCGCTATCGGCAGTTCCACCAGGTTGGCGCCGAGGCACTCGGTTTTGCCGGTCCCGATGCCGATGCTGAAGTGATTCTGCTTTGCCAGCGGATGTGGGACGATCTCGGACTGACCGGGGTGCGCCTTGAGATCAATTCGCTTGGTCAGAGCGACGAGCGGCGCGCGCATCGCGAAGCCTTGATTGCCTACTTCGAAGCCAATCAGCAGCTGCTCGATGAGGACGCGAAGCGCCGGCTTTACAGCAACCCACTGCGCATTCTGGACACCAAGAACAAGGCCATGCAGTCGCTGGTCGAGGCGGCGCCCAAACTCACTGAGTTTCTCGGAGCCGAATCGCTCGCACATTTCGAACGGCTCAAACAGTTGCTGCTGTCGCAGAATGTGCCGTTCACCGTCAATCCGCGTCTGGTGCGTGGTCTGGACTACTACAACCTGACGGTATTCGAGTGGGTGGCTGACGGCCTGACCATCTGTGGCGGCGGTCGCTATGACCCGTTGATCGAAATGCTCGGTGGTCGCGCTGCACCGGCCTGCGGATTCGCATTGGGGATTGAGCGTGTCCTTGAACTGATGCGGGCCGCGGGCGAATTGCAGGATGCATCCAGTTGCGATGTCTATGTAGTGCATCAAGGCGATGCAGCCCAACTGGCCGCCTTGCAGGCTGCCGAGCGGCTTCGGGATGCTGCCCTTGATGTTGTGCTTCACTGCGGTGGCGGTGGTTTCAAGGCGCAATTCAAGCGCGCCGATGCGAGCGGCGCTTTTCTTGCCGTCGTTCTGGGCGATGATGAAGTGGCCGCAGGCGAGGCAACGCTCAAATGGCTGCGCGGTGCCGATGGTGAGGTCGGAGCCGGGCGCCAGGCCAGGGTGCCGTTGTCCGGACTTGTAGAGTCGGTAATCGATGCGATTGCCAATGACGAATGATTCCGGTTTGATCCGGGGATGATTGATACGACGGCTGCCCGGGTGGCGGCCGACGCAAAGGGAGTGAAGGGCGATGGCCTACGACTTGGAAGAACAGGAACAGATCGAAACGCTGAAAGCATTCTGGAAGAGCTACGGCAATTTCATCCTCACCGTCATCACTGTCGTGCTGCTCGCGATTGCCGGCTATCGCGGCTGGGGCTGGTATCAGCATAGCCAGGCAACCTCGGCCTCGTTGGTGTACGAAGAACTCAAGTCGGCCGTCGAGGCTCGTGATGTCGCCAAGGTGAAGCAGCACGCTGGCACGATCTTCGGCGAGTATGGCTCGACCGTCTATGGTCCGATGGCTGCGTTGCTCGCCGCCAGGGCTTACTACGATGCTGGCGATCTCAAAGCTGCGAAAGCGCCCTTGCAGTGGGCGGTTGACAAGAATTCGGATGCTGCCTTCTCGACGCTCGCGCGGATCAGGCTGGCTGGCATTTTGCTCGATGAGAAGGCTTTTGACGACGCACTGCAATTGCTACCCGAGAACGATGCCGGGCCCTTTGCTGGAGAAATTGCAGATCGCCGTGGCGACATCCTGGTCGCAAAAGCCAGGACCGAAGATGCACGCTCGGCTTACAAGCTCGCGCTCGAGAAACTCGATGAGCGCAGCAGCCTGCGCCGGGTAGTCCAGTTCAAGCTTGATGCGCTCGGCGGAGGTCAGTCGTGATCAGCAAGCGTGCAGCAGCCGTCCTTGTCACCGCTATCCTGAGTGCGCTGCTCTCCGGGTGCGGCAGTTTCTGGCCCTGGTCGGGGCCATCCAAACCCAAAATGCCTGAGCCGCCTCAGGTCAGTTCGCCGGTTGCCGCGCGCGTCGCCTGGACACTCAAGCTCGGTGACGCCGGCATCGGTTTTTCTCCGAGCTATGTAGCAGGTGCGCTTTATGCCGCGTCTGCGAAGGGTCTCGTTGCCCGGATCGATCCGGTCAGCGGTCGCGCTGTCTGGCAGGTCGATCTCGGCAAGAAGCTCT
>JAURMJ010000094.1 GCA_030830765.1 Quisquiliibacterium sp. | reverse complement strand
GCACGCTGATGGTGCGGGCTATTTTTCAAGCCAGGCATTGACGCGCTGCAGTTCGGCTTCGTTGAGTTCACCGGCGGCCGAGGTCAGCCGCAGCACCGACAGCACATAGTTGTATCGCGCCTGCGCAAGGTCACGGCGCGCACTGAACAATTGCTGTTGCGCGTTGAGCACATCAACCTGGGTGCGCACGCCGACTTCCTGGCCGAGGCGCGTCGAATCCAGTGAGCTCTGACTGGACACCAGCGCAGCTTCCAGTGCGCGCACCAGCGTGATGCTGTTGGTCACGCCGAGAAAACCCTGGCGTGCGGTAAATTCTGCGCTGCGGCGCGCGTTTTCGAGATCCTGCCGCGCCTTGTCTTCGTTGGCGAGCGCTTCACGCACACGCGAATTGACGCTGCCGCCCTGATACAGCGGAATCGCCAGCTGCAAACCGATAATGTTGGACTTGGTGTCGGTGCCCGAACCGCCCTGGATGCCCGATCCCTGGCCTGAATCATTGATCGATGCGAACGCGTCGAGCGTCGGGTAATGGCCGCCCCGGTTGCGTTCGACGTCCTGGGTCGCAAACGTCAGGTTCTCCTGGGCGATGCGCACCAGCAGTCCGGAGGCGCGCGCGCGTTCCACCCACGGTTCTATCGCATTGGGCGCCGGCGGGGTCGGCGCAAAGTTCTTTGCCGGCCCGGCGAGGACCGGCGCCGCGCGGCCGATCAATTGCTCGAGTGCGCGATTCCTGACCTCCACATCATTGCGGGCGGCAATTTCCTGAGCCGTGACCAGATCGAAGCGCGATTGCGCCTCATGGGTATCGGTAATGGTTGCCGTTCCTACTTCGAAGTTGCGTTTGGCCTGCGCCAGCTGCTGCCCGATCGCGATCTTCTGCGCTTCGGTGAAAGAGAGGTTGGCGCTAGCGAGCAGCACATCGAAGTAGGCCTGCGCCACGCGCAGGATCAGGTCCTGGCCGGCTACGGCCAATTGTGCGTCAGCCAGCGCAACCTGCGTCTTGCCCTGATCGTAGGCCACCAGATTCTGTTTCCGGTACAGCGGTTGCGATACCGATACCGATGCCGAGTTGGAGTTGTATTGAGCCTGACCGCCTGCGACGGCCGGATTGCGGAATCGCAGATCACGATCGTTGTACTGGGTCGTGGCTGATATCGAGGCCTGGGGTAGCAGGCCGGCGAGTCCCTGCGGCAGCTTCTCCTGCCCAGCCAGCCAGCTTGCCCGTGCGGCGCTGTACACCGGGTCCGAGGCCTGTGCCATACGATAGATGTCCATCAGATCAGCGGCGGCTGCGGACCCGCACGCCACCAGGCCGATGATGATTGCTGCGGGTGATAGGAGTTCCATAATGGAATCTAGAATACGAAGCGCTGCGGTTGCAGCGCGTTTTTCAGTGGGGCTATGCAGGTTTCAAACAGCGCCACGCTGCCGTATGCGCCGGCATGGGCGCAGGTGATCAGTTGGGCCTGCATCGCCGGGGGCTGACCCACGATCGCCAGCAGGCGACCGCCGGGATTCAGGCTGCGTTGAAAGTTTTCGGGCAATACCGGAACCGAACCGGTCAACACGATCACGTCGTAAGGTCCGTGCCGGTCCCAGCCACGGGCCGCGTCGCCGGTTTCCAGCGTGACATTGCCGATATTGCCGGCGGCCAGGCGCGTGGCCGCATCGCGGGTGAACTCGGGCACGATATCCACGCTGTACACATGACGCCCCAGACTGGCCAGCAGCGCGGTCATGTAGCCGCTGCCGGTGCCGATTTCCAGCACCGAATCGCTGCTTTTGATCGCGAGTTCCTGCAGCATGCGTGCTTCGAGCTTGGGCGCCAGCATGGTTTCACCGTGGCCCAGCGGGATCTCCAGATCGGCAAAAGCCAGGGCGCGATGCGGTGCGGGCACGAAGTCTTCGCGATGCACACGCATCAGCAGATCGAGCACCACGGGATCCAGCACTTCCCATGGCCGGATCTGTTGCTCGACCATGTTGAAGCGGAAGCGCTCGACGTCCATTCGGGGCGTGACGGCTGCGGTCATGATAAGCGGTTCAAGACTGGTCTGAGGGCTTGAGTTTTTGCCGGAAATCGGGCGCGAAACCGAGGTTTGAATTGCATGTTACACACCTTGCAATTATTGCATATTTCCATTAGCGTAAACCACACACGTAGGGGTCCTTGCGGTCGGCGGTCATGTGCTGCGGCTGCAGGGTGAGACAAACCCTCATAACCTGATACGGGTAATGCCGTCGTAGGGAAACGTGGAGATCGTGTCCCTCTCCGCTCCCCCGGCATATCCACTGGAGCGAACCATGAATGCCAATCCGAAATTTCTGAACGCAACCGCGCAAGTCGATGCAGGCGCGGTCAAGCCACTGCCGAATTCGCGCAAGGTCTATATACCCGGTTCGCAAGCAGGCGTGCGGGTACCGATGCGGGAAATCACGCAGTCGGATACGCCCGCGTCGATGGGTGCAGAGAAAAATCCGGCCATACTCGTGTATGACACCTCGGGACCGTACACCGACCCTGCGGTCAAGATCGACATCCGCTCCGGGCTGGAACCGCTGCGCCAGCAATGGATAGAGGCGCGCAACGACACTGAACCGCTCAACGGCCCGACCTCGCGCTACGGCCGCGAACGGCTCGAGGATCCGAAACTGGCCAGCCTGCGATTCAACCTCGGCCGCCAGCCGCGCCGCGCGAAAGCCGGCATGAACGTCACGCAGATGCATTACGCGCGCCGCGGCATCATCACGCCGGAGATGGAATACATTGCCATACGCGAAAATCAGCAACGCGAGGGCCTGAGTGACCTGATCACACGCCAGCATCCGGGCCAGCATTTCGGCGCGGCGATTCCTAAAATCATCACGCCGGAATTCGTGCGTGATGAAGTTGCGCGCGGCCGTGCGATTATTCCGGTCAACATCAACCATCCGGAAATCGAGCCGATGATCATCGGCCGCAATTTCCTGGTGAAGATCAACGCCAACATCGGCAACTCGGCAATCTCTTCCGGCATCCAGGAAGAAGTGGAGAAGATGACCTGGGCGATCCGCTGGGGCGGCGACACGGTGATGGACCT
>JAURMJ010000093.1 GCA_030830765.1 Quisquiliibacterium sp. | reverse complement strand
TCCATGCGGCCCGTGTGCAGCCTGACGAACTTCTGCTCGAAAACGTCATTGTGTTCGAGTTTTCCAAGGATGACGAATTCATCGGACGTGTCGATGCGCAGAGCGCGCGTCTTCTCGATGGCCGCTGGAAGCTCTCGCAAGTCTGGCTGACACGCCCGACTCGCGCGGGCGTGTTTGTGGAACAACATGAACTGGCGACCGACCTGACCGTCGACAAAATTCAGGAAAACTTCGCAAGCCCCGAGACAATTGCCTTCTGGAACCTTCCGCATTTCATACGCGTTCTCAAGGAAACCGGATTCTCGCCGGTCGCCCATCGCCTGCAATTTCATGCCCTGCTGGCCGAACCCATTCTGCTTGCGGCGATGGTCCTGATCGCGGCCGCCTTTTCGCTACGCCTGACGCGGCGCGGCGGCACGCTGCTTCTTGTCGGCGCCGGTGTTCTGACAAGCTTTTTTCTGTTCCTGCTCACGAATGTGGTACAGGCACTGGGATTGGGTGCAAGTGTGCCCGTCATTCTCGCAGCTTGGACACCGGCAGGTTTCTGCCTGATGGCTGGATTGACAATGCTTCTGCATCTGGAAGACGGCTGATGAAACCCATCCGCCACATTGCCCTGATCTTGATACTGTTGGCGCTCCTGCCGGGCATATCCGCCCATGCACAGGAATTTGATCCCGAGCAGCCGATCCTGATGACAGCCGACGAGCTGAATTTTGATCAGGATCTGGGAATCGCGACAGCCCGTGGAAATGTCGAGATCGTACAGGGCGAGCGGGTCCTCAATGCCGATGCCGTCACCTATAATCAACGCGACGACATCGTTACAGCATCAGGCAATGTGGTTCTGCTGGAACCCACAGGCGAAGTCATTTTCGCTGAATTTGCCGAACTGACTGATGACATGCGCGAGGGTTTCCTGCGCGGGTTCCGGATGTTGCTGAATGACGATACCCGGCTGGCAGCGGTCAGTGCGCAGCGGCGTGGCGGAACACGAACCGAACTGAGCCGCGCTGCATACTCACCCTGCCTCACCTGCCAGGGACGGGATGGTGAGCCGCTTTGGCAGGTGAACGCACGCAGCGTGATCCACGATTCCGCTGCACGCGAAGTTGTCTATCGGGATGCGACACTCGAGTTTCTGGGCCTTCCCGTTCTCTATACACCCTATCTGAGCCATCCCGACCCGACCGTCGAGCGCAAATCCGGCCTTCTCACCCCTACATTCGGCGTTTCCAGCCTTCTCGGATCTTCCATCCAGACCCCCTATTTCTGGGCCATTGATAGAGACAAGGACCTGACCTTTGATCCAATCCTGGCAACCGATAACCTTCCGGTTTTGACCGGTGAGTACAGACAGCGATTCGCAGACGGCACGCATCGGACGCGAATCTCGGGCACGCAGGACGACGCACAAAATGATACGAACCGTATTCGGGGGCATATCGATTCCGAGTCCCGGTTCTCGATAGATGAACTCTGGCGCTGGGGCCTCGACGTCAAACTGGCCAGCGATGACACCTATCAGCAGCGTTACGGGTTCAGTAACCCGGACACGCTGACCAACCATCTGTTTGCAGAAGGCTTCGGATCACGCAGCTACGCTGTCGGCGAAGCCTATTATTTTCAGGGGCTGCGCGCGGAAGACGAGCAGGATGAAATCCCCATTGTCGCACCCAAGTTCAACTATAATTTCGTGAGCGACCCGAACAGTTTTGGCGGCATGTCGACAATCGATGCCAACCTTCAGGCGCTGACACGTGAAGAAGGGGCGACAAGCCAGCGAGTCAGTCTGACCCCGGGCTGGCAAATATCCCATACCGACAGCCTTGGCTCGATCACGAGCTTCCGCACCTCTCTGCAGACGGACCTCTACAACACCGAAGATGTTGCCACATCGACCGGCCCGGACAGCGGTGTTTATGGACGTGTGTTCCCTCAAGCCATCGTCACCTGGCGATATCCGTGGGTACGGCGCGCGGGTACCAGCAGTCAGATTCTCGAACCACTGACAGCGCTGGTGCTCGCTCCCAATGGTGGGAACCCGGAAAACATCCCGAACGAAGACAGCCGGAGCAACGAATTCGACGAAACCAATCTGTTCAGTGCCAACCGCTTTGCCGGCTCGGATCGTGTGGAAGGCGGACAGCGCGTCGTTTATGGTCTGAAAACAGGCCTTTTCGGTAGCTCGGGTGGTGCCACCACCTTGATCGTGGGGCAATCTTATCGCTTCCGTGACTCCAGCCCCTTTGCGGATGGCTCGGGTCTGGAAGATCAGTTCTCCGACATTGTCGCCAGCCTTCAGGTTTCACCAAGTTCCTTCTTCGACCTGCTCTACAAGACACGGTTTGACAAGGATTCATTTCGTGCGAGGCGAACCGAAATCACGGCGACCGCAGGACCGCAGGCGTTGAAACTCGACCTCAATTACGTATTCTTCGACCGCACTGCGGAATTTGCCGATCGCGAAGAGGTGACTGCGGGCCTCACATCTCAGATCACCGAACGCTGGTCCGCCAATATCAACACCCGTCGGGACCTCACTTCAGATGGCGGCACCCTCTCCTATGGTGCCTCTCTGCTCTACAAATGCGACTGCATGGATTTCGAGCTGAAATATCGTTGTGCGTTTACACGGGATCGTGACGTTCCGCCGACCGAAGCACTCACGTTCCGGATTATATTCAAAAGCCTGGGCCAAGTTTCCTCGGCGCTCTTGTAAAGTGAGACACATGAAAAACCTTTTGGGCCGTTCCATTTTCACAGTGATGCTGGTTTTTGCGAGCACGAGCGCATCGGGACCGCTTGCCGCGCAGGATGTTCAGCGCATTGCTGCGGTGGTGAATGAGGAAGTGATCTCGGTCTTCGATGTCCAGCAGCGGATGCGCCTCCTGATTGCCTCGTCGGGGCTGCCCGATACCCCCGAAACCCAGCGCCGGATTGGCCCGCAGGTGCTGCGCGGCCTGATCGACGAAACCTTGCAGAAACAGGAAGCCGAGCGGCTGAACATCCGGGTGACCGAAACGGATATGAGCGAAGCCATAGCTCGCGTTGAGCAGTCCAACAATATCCCTCCGGGAGCATTCGAACCGTTTCTGCAACGTCAGGGAATTGCGCCACAATCCGCACTTGAGCAGATACGCACGAATATCGCATGGCAAAAGCTGCTCTCGCGTACCGTCGTACCCACGATCGAAGTCGGTGAAGACAAGATCGATGCTGTGGTGAAGCGGATCGATGACAATCGTGGCGTGACCGAATTCCGGATCGGAGAGATCCTGTTACCTGTCGATAACCCGGCAGATGCCGGCGATATCCGCAATCTGGCGGAGCGTCTGGTCCAGCAGATACGCGAAGGTGCTGATTTCCGCGCTGTCGCACAGCAGTTTTCCAAAAGCGCTACGGCGGCCATCGGCGGCGATGTCGGGTGGATTTTACCCGGCGAACTCAACCCTGTGCTTGATACCGTGATCACCCAATTGAAGGTCGGAGAGATATCAGACCCTCTCGACGTGCCGGACGGCATCATGATTGTGGGCTTGAGTGAACAGCGGACCAATTCCCCCCCGGATGAAGGCGAACGCATCGTCCAGTTACGCCAACTGCTTCTGCTCGTCGAAGATGGTTCATCTGAAAGCGCTGTAGAAGAGCAACTGCAGAAAGCCCGGGAGATTGCTTACACTGTCAATGGTTGCCCGGCATTTGCGGCGGCGGCAGAAGATGCTGGCACACCACAACCGGACAATCCTGCACAGTTCAAGCTCAATGATCTGAACGCACAGCTCCGCTCTGTTGCCTCGACCATCGAGGTCGGCAAAGCAAGTGAACCGCTGCGCCAGCCATCCGGCATTCAGGTCCTGATGGTCTGCGAACGTCAGGACAACGCCGGCCCCGACCGGGGCGAAATCCGCCAAACCCTGGTACGGGAACGGATCGATATGCTTTCGCGCCGCTACTTGAGGGATCTGAGGCGCGCGGCCTTCGTCGACTT
>JAURMJ010000008.1 GCA_030830765.1 Quisquiliibacterium sp. | reverse complement strand
TCGGGCATCTGAATGGCGTTGCCGACACCCCGGAATTACGGGCGGTTTACAACGAGAACCTGCCTCGCCTCACACAGTTCTGGACCGAGCTTGGCCAGAACCGGGCGCTTTACGAGAAATACCAGGCGCTGCGCAATTCGTCTGAATGGAACAGTCTTTCGCGGGCCCGCCAGCGCACGATCGAGCTGTCGCTGCAGGGCTTCCGACTGGGTGGAGTTGAACTCGAATCGCCACAGCGCGAGCGCTTCATGGAAATTTCCGAGCGCCAGGCGGCGCTGGGCCAGAAGTTTTCGGAGAACGTACTCGATGCGACCGATGCCTATGGCCTGTACATCGATTCGGCTGACCAGCTTGACGGTGTTCCCGACGATGTCCTGCATGCCGCGCAGGAGCAGGCCAAAGCGGATGGCAAAGCGGGCTACAAGCTGACCCTGCACATGCCAGCCTACCTGCCCGTCATGCAGTACGCGTCCAGCCAGTCACTGCGTGAAACTCTGTACCGGGCCTACAGCACCCGCGCGTCGCTGCAGGCGGCTGCCCCCCAGGAGCCGGCACGCAAAGAGGCGATGGACAACGCACCGGTGATCGACGAACTGCTGGCTTTGCGCCAGGAAGAGGCTGCCCTGCTCGGCTACCCCAATTTTGCCGAGGTGTCGCTGGTGCCAAAAATGGCTGAATCGGCCCAACAGGTGATTGATTTTCTGTTGGATCTGGCCCGCCAGGCACGGCCTTTCGCTGAGCGCGATGTCGCCGAGCTGCGGGATTTCGCAGCCAAGGAACTGAACTTGCAGCAGCTTCAGGCTTGGGACCTGGCCTATGCCAGCGAACAACTGAAGGAGCAGCGGTATTCATTTTCGGATCAGCAGGTCAAGCAGTACTTTCAGTTGCCGCGCGTGCTCGATGGCCTGTTCCGGCTCGTAGAACGGCTTTTCGATGTCACGATTCGCGACGATGTGGCGCAGACCTGGCATCCGGATGTGCGTTTTTTCCGGATCGAACGTGGGTTCGAACTGGTCGGTCAGTTCTATCTGGATCTGTATGCCCGCAACGGCAAGCGACCGGGTGCCTGGATGGACGATGCGCGTGGACGCCGTCGCCTGCACGTCGGCCTGCAAACACCGGTTGCCTACCTGACCTGCAACTTTCAGCCCCCGGTTGCAGACAAGCCGGCAACGCTGACGCACGATGACGTGATCACGTTGTTCCATGAGTTCGGCCACGGGCTGCATCACATGCTGAGCCGGGTCGACGAGTTACCCGTCTCCGGCATCTCAGGGGTCGAGTGGGATGCCGTGGAGTTACCCAGTCAGTTCATGGAGAACTTCTGTTGGGAATGGGAGAACGTTCGTGCAATGAGCGCGCACATCGAGACTGGCGAAACCCTGCCCCGCGAACTCTTCGACAAGATGCTGGCCGCGCGCAATTTCCAGAGCGGCATGCAGATGCTGCGCCAGATCGAGTTCTCACTGTTTGACATGCGCCTGCATGCGGACTTCCGGCCGGGCGGCTCGCTCAGCGTGCAGCAGCTTCTTGATCAGGTGCGCAACGAGGTTGCGGTGCTGATCCCGCCCTCGTTCAACCGGTTCCAGAACAGTTTCTCGCACATCTTTGCCGGCGGCTATGCGGCTGGTTATTACAGCTACAAATGGGCCGAGGTGCTGTCAGCCGACGCCTATGCAGCCTTCGAGGAAGCCCGTCAGCATGTCGAGGCAGCCAGTCGGCTGACCGAGACTGGGCGTCGCTTCCTGGACGAAATACTGGCCGTCGGTGGCAGCCGACCTGCGATCGAATCCTTCCGGGCGTTCCGAGGCCGGGATCCAAGCATCGACGCGCTGCTGCGCCATAACGGGATGGTCGAGCAAGTGGCCTGACAGACTGCTCTGGCCGATCGGGCGCTTGCATCCAGCGCAGGCTGAAGGCAAGCGCATTCTTACACCGCTGTCCCCAGCCCTCTCTGAGTCACTATGAAAATCGCCACCTGGAATGTCAATTCACTGAAAGTCCGGCTGCCGCATGTGCTCGACTGGCTTGCCCAGACTGGCACCGACGTTCTGTGCCTGCAGGAAACCAAGCTGACCGACGACAAATTCCCGGTGGCCGCGTTGACTGAGGCAGGCTACGAAGTGGCCTTTAGTGGGCAGCCAACCTACAACGGGGTCGCGATTCTCACAAAGCGTGACACGGTCGGGGCCCCGACCGAGGTGCTGATCGGCAATCCCCAGTTCGAGGACGAGCAGAAACGCCTGATCAGCGCCCAGGTAGCCGGCATCCGGGTGATCTGCGCGTATTTCCCAAATGGGCAGTCGGTCGACTCAGACAAGTATCAGTACAAGCTGCGCTGGCTCGATGCCTTGATCAGCTGGCTCAGACCGCAACTGCAGGCCGATGCCGCACCACTGGCACTGCTGGGTGACTTCAACATCGCCCCGGACGATCGGGATGTACACGATCCGCAGGCCTGGGCCGACCAGGTGCTGTGCTCGGAACCGGAGCGTCAGCGCTTTGAGATGCTGCAGTCGATGGGACTGATCGATGCATTCCGACTGTTCGAACAGCCGGAGAAGTCATATTCCTGGTGGGACTACCGACAGATGGCTTTTCGCCGCAACAAAGGACTGAGGATCGACCACGTGATGGTCTCAAGCGCACTGCGTGATCGCGTCAGTGCCTGCAGCATTGATCGCGAACCGCGAAAGCGCGAACAGCCCTCAGATCATGCGCCAGTGATCGCGCAGATTGACTGAACTGCAGGCGGCCTTGAACGATCAGACAGATTGAACCGGCCGGGGCGCTCGTCTCAAATCGCATCACCAATCATCACGGCATGAAATCCTTGCGTTGACACGCCCTGCAGAAACGACAACAGTGGCAGTGCCCTCCTGGCACAGCCGCTCATGAGAATCGTCGACGCGCACCATCATTTCTGGGATCTCGATCGCAACTACCATCCGTGGCTGAGCGACGAGCCGATGATTCCGTTTCGATACGGTGATTACTCGTCGATC
>JAURMJ010000092.1 GCA_030830765.1 Quisquiliibacterium sp. | reverse complement strand
TCCTGGAAGATCATCGCGATTTGCTTGGCCCGGATCTCACGCATCCGGCTGGCCGGCATCGGTACCAGATCCTCGCCCTTCCAGAGCACCTGACCGCCAGCAATGCGTCCAGGCGGCATTGCGATCAGCTTCATCACCGTCATTGCGGTGACACTCTTGCCGCAGCCGGACTCGCCAACGACGCACAGGGTTTCACCGGCGTCGATGGACATGTCGACGCCATCGACGGCCTGCACGGTGCCCTCATCGGTCACAAAATGGGTCTTGAGCCCGCGAATCTCGAGAAGTCGTTCGGTCATCGCCCGCCTACATCACCTTGCGCGGATCGAGTGCGTCTCGCAACCCGTCTCCGATGTAATTGATCGACAACACGACCAGGAAGATCGCCATGCCGGGGATGATTGCCCAGTGCGGCGCAATGTCCAGGTGATCCTTTGCGTCGTACAGGATGCGTCCCCAGGTCGGGATGTCAGGCGGAAAGCCGAGGCCAAGAAATGACAACGTGGATTCGGCAATGATGGCCGCAGCCACGTCGACAGTGCCTGCGACAATCACCGGCCCCAGCGCATTGGGCAGGATGTGCCGCACGACCTGACGCATCGGTGAGGCCCCCAGTGCCCGTGCGGCTTCGACGAACTCCTTTTCGCGAAGCGACAGAAACTGCGCACGCACCAGCCTGGCAACTGGCATCCAGCGAAACCCGCCGATCACCGCGACCACCAGAATGAACACGCCAGCCTCGACACCGACCCATTCCTTGAGCGTGTCGCGAAACAGATAGATGATCAGCAGCAGCAGCGGCAGTTGCGGCAGCGACAGGAACAGGTCAGTCAGCCACATCAGCGCTGTGTCTACCGGCCCCCGGGCCATGCCCGCGATTGCGCCGATCACGATGCCAACGACAATCGCGATCACCATTGCGGCCAGGCCCACTGCGATCGAGATGCGACCGCCATACAGCATGCGTGCCAGCAAGTCTTGCCCGAGATCGTCAGTGCCCAGTGGATGCTGCCAGGATGGACCGGCAAGGCTCGCCTCGAAGTCGATCTCGTTGATCGGGATCGTCCAAATCCAAGGCCCGATCGTGACGGCAAGCATGAAAAAGCCGAGGATCAGCGCGCCGATGAATGCCAGGCGATGGCGCTTGAATCGGCGCCAGGCCTCCGCACTGAGCGAACGGGTCGGGCCAGCGATGACCTGGGCCGGATCAGCGGAAGGAGATGCGGGGGTCGAGCCAGCCATAGAGCACGTCGGCAATCAGGTTGAAGAGGATGACCAGGCAGGAGAACACAAAGGTGACTGCCATGATCACCGGGGTATCGTTGGCCAGGATGGCACTGATCAGCAGCGATCCGATGCCCGGCACGCGAAAGATCTGCTCGGTGACGATGGCACCCCCGAAGATGGCGGGCATCTGCAGCGCAACCAGCGTGACCACCGGGATCAGCGCATTGCGCACCACATGCTTGATGATCACGATGCGCTCGGCCAGCCCCTTGGAGCGTGCCGTGGTCACGTAATCGAGTCGGATGACATCGAGCACTGCCGAGCGCACAAAGCGAGTCCAGGTTGCGCCCTGGTAAAGACCGAGCACCGCGACCGGCATGATCGACTGTCTGACCTGCTCCCAGAACCAGGCCCAGCCGGTGCTGTCCAGGTCGGAGCGGTACACGAAGGGCAGCCAGTCCAGCGTGATCGAGAACAACAAGATGAAAAGAATGCCGGTAAAGAAGGTCGGCAGTGAGAAGCCGACAAAAGCCAGTGTGTTGGCGACCTGATCAAAGATCGAATACGGACGCGTCGCTGCGAAGATGCCAATCGGCAGAGCGATCAGCAACGCCAGAATCTGGGATGCACCGATCACCACCAGCGTTTCAGGCAGGCGCTGCAGGATCAGCGTATCGACATCGACCCGGCTGACGAACGAGAACCCCCAGTCGCCCTGGAACATGGCGGTCAGCCAGCGCACGTAGCGCACCATGACCGGGTCATCCAGGCCGAACTGGGCACGCAGGTTCTCCCGCACCTCGGGCGGCACGTTTGGATTGGTGGCGAGTTCCTCGAAGGGGTCGCCCGGCGCAAGCGCCAGCACCGTGAACAGGATCACGCTGATGCCCAGCAGGCTGGGCACCGCGATCAGCAGGCGCCGAAGTAGGTAGCGGCTCATCGGAGTCGGTCAATAAATACCTGATGACGGCCTTTTGCAGGGCTCATCGAGACAGGGCCCGCGCCAGGTGGCGCAGGCCCTGCGCATGGCTGCCAGCTTATGCGCTCAGCTTTCCTTGTACCAGCGCGCCAGCGCCCACATGTCGTTATCCCATCCAGACAAGGGGGCAACCAGCTTGTGCGAGACGCCTGAGACGCGCGGCCGATAGGCGACTGGCACAACCACATGGTTCTCAATGACCAGATCATTCATGCGAATGAAGTACGCGGCCCGCTTGATCGGGTCAAGCTCGAACTGCGCTGCCCGATAGGCTGCATCGTAGTTGTCGTTCTGCCAGCGGGTGATGTTGCGGCCCTGCCACTTGTTCGCTTTCTGGGCGGCCTGCCAGGACAGGTACTGCTCCATGAACACGGCCGGATCGGGCTGCGGCATGGTCGTGGTGTACATCTCCAGGTCGGTGAAGAACTTCGTGTAGGTGTCCGGGTTGGCCACGTCCGATGAGAAGAACACTGAGGCTGTGATCGATTTGAGTTCCAGCTCGATACCGGCTTTCTGGCAGGCCTGCTTGATGATGGCCTGGGTCTTCTGGCGCGGCGCGTTGATCGAAGTCTGGAAGACGAACTTGAGCTTCGTGCCATTCTTTTCGCGTACACCGTCCTTGCCGCGCTTCCAGCCGGCCGCATCAAGCACCTTGTTGGCCTTGGCGATGTCGAACGACCACTTGGTATTCTTGGATGCGTAGCGCTGTGGGTTGTTCAGAAAGTTGGCAGTGGCACGCGCGGTGCGACCGTAGATGTGCTTTTCAATCGCCGCACGGTCAACGAGCAGGCTCATGGCTTCGCGCACAGCCATATCGCGGAATGCCGGGTGTGGTGCCTTCAGACTGGCACGCTCCCCATCGACTTCTTTCCACGGGTCGCACTGGTTCATCAGCATGAACTCGATATTGCCGCCCAGAGCAATTTCGATCTTGCCCTTGCCGCCGGCCTCGAGTTTCTTGAGGATCTGGTCTTCGACCTGCAGATTCCATGCATAGTCGAATTCACCGGTCTGCAGTACGGCACGCGCTGCCGACACCGCCTGGCCCCCGCCTTTCATCTCGATGCTGTCGAAGAATGGTTGATTCGGGATGTGATAGCCGGGATTCAGGATGCCGCGCACCATGTCGCCCGGTTTGAAGTCGGCGAACTTGTAGGGACCGGTGCCAACCGGCTTCAAGTTGGCGGGTGCCTGGCGCGACTTTGCACCGCGGTAGTTCTCGAACATGTGCTTCGGAATGATCAGGCCGCGCACGCCCACAAATGCATCTGCCCAGAACGGCGTCGGCTTGGAAAAGCGCACGCGTACGGACAGATCATCGATCTTCTCGACCGTTGTGTCCCGGTAAGTGCCAATCGTGACCGCCGCGGTCGCCGGGTCAGTCGCGTATTCCCAGTTGAACACCAGGTCGTCGGCCGTGACCGGTTTCCCGTCATGCCACTTGACGCCTTTCTTGAGTTTCCAGATCACCCAGGTGCCGTCAGGCGCCAGGCCACCGTTCTGCACGCTGGGCAGCTCGGCTGCCAACACCGGCACCAGATTGCCGTCGGCATCCCAGGCTGCCATCGGTTCGTAGAAGATCCGTGAGCCTTCCTGATCCTTCGTGCCAACTGCGAAGTGAGGATTCAGCAGGGTAGCCCCCTGCCACCACAGCAGTTTCAATGGTCCACCGCCACCGCGCTTGGTCGGTTTGTAGGCGGCCGGCGGTGCAGCATGTGCAACGCCACCGATGGTGAGCAACTGGGTGGCCATCGGAGCGGTCAGGCCCACCTGCAGCATGCGGTTCACGAATTCCCGTCGCGGCAGGTGCCCGTTCTTGACCTTGGCGATCAGGCTGCGCAGCGTCTTGTCATCCATTGCGTGTCTCCCGTGATGTTCTAGGATCGGTTGTTGTCGCTGAAATATTACTGCGGAAAATCCGGTTTTGATGCACTTTTTGGTGCCTGCGTGGGTTTCCCGCCGAATCTGTTGGCAAGCCCTCTTCGTGGCCCCGGGAAGGTGCCCTTGGATCGGCGGCACTTTATTTCCGGCAGTGTGGTCAAATTGCTCGGATCTGCCTGGGGGGGTAAATTCGGCGGCTGATTTGCATCGATAGAACTGACTGGAATCCAAATGACCGCCACTAGCCCCTTTAAGATCAGCCGCTTCCCGGTTCCCGAAATCAAGGATCTGCCGGATGACATTCGTGAGCGCATTCTCGCGGTGCAGGAAAAATCGGGTTTTGTCCCGAATGTTTTTCTGGTGCTTGCGCATCGTCCGGATGAATTCCGTGCGTTCTTTGCGTATCACGACGCGCTGATGGACAAGAAGGGCAACCTGACCAAGGCTGAACGCGAAATGATCGTCGTCGCCACCAGCAATGCGAACCAGTGCCAGTATTGCGTGGTCGCCCATGGCGCCATTCTGCGGATCCGCGCCAAAAATCCGCTGATCGCCGACCAGGTGGCCATCAATTATCGAAAGGCTGACATCACACCGCGTCAGCGCGCCATGCTCGACTTTGCAATGAAGGTTTCCGGCGAAGCTTATGCGGTCGAAGACGGGGATTTTGAAACCCTGAAGCAGCACGGTTTTGAGATGGAAGATATTTGGGATATCGCTGGCATTGCCGCGTTCTTCGGCCTTTCGAACCGCATGGCCAACGTGACCAGCATGCGGCCGAATGACGAATTCTTTTCGATGGGTCGCTGAGTCGACGCGATCCGGCCGGACCCGGTCGGCTCGTACCAGTTGCCCGATCATCGAGCAGATCTTCGCGCGGTTCGACGAATGCCCGCCTCCGCCGGAAACCGGGGCGGCGCATAATTATCTAATCATGTTCAGTCTCACGAGGCGCGGTTGCCATGGCACATCAAGTCGACCAGTCGACTCGGCGACTTCTTAAGCTGCTTGCCGGGGGAACTGTCGCCGCCATCGCTGGCGGCTGCTCCACCTCGAATCCGAGCCAGCCGCCTGAAGCAGGCTTTGAGTACCGGGCGGGCAGCGGCCTCTGGCCGCATCGCACCCCCGGCAAAATCGAGGTTGCAGAGTTCTTCTGGTACGCATGCCCGTTTTGCAATGCCTTTGAGCCTGCGCTCAAAGATTGGTTTGCCCGGCAGTCTTCGGATATTGTGCTGCGCAAGGTTCATCCTTCGCCCAACGCCGGCTGGCGACCCTATTCCCAGCTGTTCTACTCGCTGGTTGCGATGGGTCGAGAAACCGAGTTGAGCCCCCGGGTTTACGCTGCGATTCATCAGCAGAAAAGGCGGCTGGAGGTGCGTCAGGACCTGCTGTCGCTGATCGAAGAATTTGGGCTGGAGCCAGAAGCCTTCCTGCGGATCTTTGACGCGTACCAGGTCAAAGCCGCCATGGATCAGGCCAATGAGATGGCCAAGTTCTTCAAGTTGGACGGCGTGCCGGCACTGGTGGTCAACGGCAGGTGGTACACATCGCCTGCGATGGCCGGTAGTCGCGAGCGTACTTTGCAGGTTGTCGATTTTTTGATCGAACACGAACGCCGCCGCGCATAGGAG
>JAURMJ010000001.1 GCA_030830765.1 Quisquiliibacterium sp. | reverse complement strand
GATGATGGTGTGATGCCGCAGACGATTGAGGCAGTCCACCACGCAAAGGCCGCCGGTGTGCCGCTGGTCGTTGCAATGAACAAGATCGACAAGCCGGAGGCAAATCCTGATCGCGTCAAGCAGGAGCTCGTCGCTCAGGAGGTCGTGCCGGAAGATTACGGTGGCGATGTGCCGTTTGTGCCGGTGTCTGCAAAGACCGGTCAGGGCATCGACGATCTCCTCGAGAACGTCCTGCTCCAGGCAGAGATCCTTGAACTGACTGCGCCTCACGATGGCGCGGCCAAGGGCATGGTGATCGAGGCTCGCCTTGACAAGGGACGCGGACCGGTTGCCACGGTTCTCGTGCAGTCAGGCATGCTTTCAAAAGGTGACATCGTGCTGGCCGGTCCGGTCTTCGGTCGCGTCCGGGCAATGCTCGATGAGGCCGGTAAGCCGGTCACGCAAGCAGGTCCGTCAATCCCAGTGGAGATCCAGGGCTTGTCTGAAGTCCCGCTGGCCGGTGAGGAAGTGCTGGTGCTCGGCGACGAGCGCAAGGCTCGCGAGATTGCGCTGTTCCGCCAGGGTAAGTTCCGAGACGTGAAGCTGGCCAAGCAGCAGGCTGCCAAGCTTGAGAACCTCTTTGACCAGATGACCGAAGGTGAGGTCAAGACCCTGTCGCTGATTGTGAAGGCTGATGTTCAGGGATCACAGGAAGCGTTGACGCATTCGATGCAGAAGCTTTCCACCGACGAGGTCAAGATCCAGGTCGTTCATGCGGCAGTCGGTGGCATCACCGAATCCGATGTCAACCTGGCCACTGCCTCCAAAGCCGTGGTCATCGGTTTCAACGTGCGTGCAGACCAGCAGGCCAAACGTCTTGCCGAGACGAACGGCGTGGACATCCGCTACTACAACATCATTTATGACGCGGTCGATGAGGTCAAGGCGGCCATGGCAGGCATGCTGTCGCCCGAACAGAAGGAAGAAACCACAGGCCTGGTGGATATCCGTGAGATCTTCCGCGTCTCCAAGGTCGGCACGATTGCCGGTTGTATGGTGCTCGAGGGGACTGTTCGACGCGGTTCCAGGGTTCGGCTGCTGCGTGACAACACCGTCATCTGGACGGGCGAACTCGATTCACTCAAGCGCTTCAAGGATGACGTGCGCGAAGTCAAAGAAGGCTTCGAATGTGGTCTCTCTCTGAAGAATTACGATGACATCAAGCAGGGCGACCAGCTTGAGGTCTTCGAGGTCAAGGAGGTGGCGCGCACGCTGTAAGCGTGGTGCCAGCAACTGTGTCAAGCGGAAGACAAGTATTGTGACCCGGCATTCGCGCTCGCCCTCCGGCGGCCGTGCGCCGCGGGTCATCGAGCAGATTCACCACGAACTTGCTGAGATGATTCGCGGTGAGGTCAAGGACCCGCGAGTCGGTCTGGTTACGGTCACTGGTGTTGAACTGACACCCGACTATGCCTACGCGACTGTGCATTTCTCGGTGTTACCCGATGACGAGGATACGGTCCAGACAACGCTGGCCGGCCTGCGCAGGGCATCGGGTTTTCTGCGCTCCCAACTGGGGCGTCGGGTCAGAATCCACACGACGCCGGAGATCCGATTCGTGCATGACCGTTCCTCCGAGCACGGAATGGCCATGTCCCGACTGATCGATCAAGCGAACGAGCGGCAAGCCGACGACTGATTCGTCTACGTCGCATCTGGATTCCCGGGCGTTGGCGCGTCCGGGCAACAAGGCAAGACAATGAATAAAGCACGGATGCCGCGCGACTGTGTCGACGGTGTGTTGCTGATTGACAAGCCGATTGGCATGACGTCGAACGATGCACTGATGCGTGCCCGGCGACTTCTCAATGCCCGCAAAGCAGGCCACGGAGGTACGCTGGATCCGTTGGCCAGCGGCTTGTTGCCGCTCGCCTTTGGTGAGGCCACGAAATTCGCGAGCGATCTGCTCGATGCCGACAAGCAGTATCTGGCTGAGCTGACGCTGGGCATTGTGACTTCCTCCGGTGATGCAGAGGGAGAGGTTCTGCAGCGCGCGGCGGTGCAGATTACAGAAACACAATTGCGGCAAGTGATTGACACCTTCGTTGGTCAGATTGATCAGGTGCCCCCGATGCATTCGGCGCTCAAGCGGGATGGGCGAGCTCTGTATGAATATGCGCGGGCGGGCATTGAAGTCGAGCGCAAGCCGCGTCGCGTGACAATCCAGTCCATCGAGCTGTTGACCCTTGAGGCCGTCCCCGAAGTCAGTGCGGGGGACGCCGGGTCGATGCGTGCGCTGATCCGGGTTGCCTGCAGCAAGGGAACTTACATTCGCACGCTCGGTCAGGATATCGGCGAACGTCTTGGTTGTGGTGCTTACCTGAGCGGCCTGCGCCGTGAACGGGTTGGTGCGCTCAAGCTTACTCAGGCACTCGCACTGGATGCGCTTGAGGCCATGCAGCCCGGGCAGCGTCTTGAATGCCTTGCTCCGGTCGATTTCCTGCTGGCTTCGCTGGAGCGCACTGATCTCGATGAAGGTCATGCACGGCGATTTCTTCACGGCCAGAGACTTCGTATTGCACCACCCGGCGGGCGGGCGGCAGATCCTTGTGCAGAGCGGGTACGCGTCTATTGCGGTGACGCACTGCTCGGCGTCGCCACGCTTGATGATGGACTGCTGGTGCCGTCAAGGCTCATCGGCAACGCGGTCCTGACCGAACAATAAACAGACTCCTTCGAATACTCCGGAATACCAAGATGAAAGACCAAATCAGAAACATTGCGATCATTGCGCACGTTGACCACGGCAAGACGACGCTGGTGGACCAACTGCTACGCCAGTCGGGAACCTTTCGCACCAACCAGCAGGTTGCCGAGCGGGTCATGGACAGCAATGATCTTGAGCGTGAGCGCGGGATCACCATCCTGGCCAAGAACTGTGCAGTCGAATACGAAGGCACGCGGATCAATATCGTCGATACCCCGGGGCACGCCGATTTCGGGGGCGAAGTTGAGCGTGCGCTGGCAATGGTCGATGGTGTCCTGCTGCTGGTCGATGCCGTTGAAGGCCCGATGCCGCAGACTCGATTCGTGACCCGCAAGGCTCTTAAGCTTGGGCTGAAGCCAATCGTCGTTGTGAACAAAATCGACCGCCCGGGCGCTCGTCCGGACTGGGTGGTCAGCCAGACCTTCGATCTGTTCGACAAGCTCGGGGCGACCGAGGAGCAACTCGACTTCCCCGTCGTCTACGCGTCGGCGATCAACGGTTTCGCGCTCGAGCGTCTCGCCGACCTTCCCGAGGGCGGGGTCGAGGGACCGGCTGACGCGGCCTCGGAGGGCCTGTCG
>JAURMJ010000091.1 GCA_030830765.1 Quisquiliibacterium sp. | reverse complement strand
TTTCTCGCGATGATGGCCGCTGGTCTGTTGACCCGGCAGTCCACTGGCCGCGCGATGTCCGATCCCGAGACATCGGTGGTAATGGCCATGCTTGTGCGCGAAGTCGCTGCGCTGGCGGCGGCCAGTGGCGTCACTGTTCATGAGCAAGGATCGATTCCGGTCGGCGCGATTGCGCAGGCCACGCTGGATCAGGGAGCTGCCCTGCTGCGCGAGGCCGGGCGGGCGCTGATGACACGGGCGCCGACGCATCGCGTCTCCGCGCTTCAGGATCTGCTGCGCGGATCCCGGCTTGAGGTGGACGCGATTCTCGGGCATGCGGTACGCCTTGGCACAAAGCTGGGGGTGCCGGTCCCGACAATTTCAACCTGTTACCGGCTTTGCAGGGTGCTGGACGCAACCGGCCCGAACAGTGCAGTTACCAACCAAATAACGGAGGCGCAACGATGAGCGATTGGCGCAGAGCTGCAGGCACGCCCTTTGAGACCGAGAAACGGCCGGCAGTCGGATCGTCCGGGATGGTCGTCACCAACCATCCGCTGGCCTCGGCTGCCGGCGCGGAAATGCTGGCCGCCGGCGGCAATGCGATCGACGCAGCGGTCTGCGCGCTGTTCACGCTGACGGTCGTTGAGCCGATGATGGTCGGCATTCTTGGCGGCGGCTTCGCGCATCTGCGGCTGGCCGATGGCAGCCAGACCGTGCTCGAAGGGCAGGGCAGGTGTCCACAGGGCGTCGGGCCACAAACCTTCACACCGGATCCCGATGCTGCACCCGGGTCGCTGGATGCGATCGGGCGGCGCAACAGCGTAGGCCGTGCCGCGGTCGCGGTCCCGGGCACTCTGATGGCATGGTGTCAGATGCTTGAGCGTCATGGCACCTTCTCGCTGCCTGATGTGCTTGAGCCTGCAATCAGGCATGCCTCCAGGGGTTTTATCGCGACCAATTATCTGGCCGACTGCGTGGCGATGTGCGCGTCGGACCTTGCGCTGGATCCCGAAATCTCGAAGATTTTCATGCCGGGTGGTCAGCCCTTGCAGGCTGGCATGCGGGTTAGCAACGGTGCGTATGCCGACACGCTGCGTCTGGTGTCACGCGATGGAGCCGCTGCGCTCTATGACGGGGCAATTGGGCAGGCGCTGATTGACGATGCGCAGCGCCATGGCGGCTACCTGGCGCGTGCCGATCTGCAGGCCTACAAGACGCAGGACATGCAGCCGCTGCGCGCTGGTTACCGCGGCTTTGAAGTCACAGGTCCGCCGCCGCCGTGCGCAGGGCCGGTGCATATCGGCCAGATTCTGTCCATCCTTGAGGGTTTTGATCTGGCCGCATTGGGATTCGGCTCAAACGACAGCGTGCACCTGCTTGCCGAAGTGCTGAAGATCGCCTTTGCGGATCGCGCTGCGGCCACCGCCGACCCGGATTTTGTGCCGGTGCCGGTTGCGCAATTGCTGGACAAGGGCTACGCAGCCGAACGTCGGGCGGCGATCGACCTGGAGCGGGCTCGCCAGTGGAGTTCGGGCGTTGTACCCGCGGAGGGCGCGAATACCACACACATCAGCGTCGCGGATCGCGATGGTCGTATCGTCTGCGCGACGCAGACAATCAATTCATTGTTCGGGGCGAGATTCATGGTTCCCGGCATCGGTGCGATTCCGAACAATTATCTGTATGTCTTCGATCCGCGTGCAGGCCGAGCCAATTCGCTGGCGCCGGGCAAGCGCGTGACCTCCTCGATGGCACCGCTGATCGTGCTGCGCGACGGCAAGCCGTGTTTTGCGCTTGGACTGCCTGGCGGGCTGAGAATCTTCCCGTCAGCGCTGCAGGCTGTACTGAATTTGATCGATCACGGCATGAGCCTGCAGGAAGCTGTTGAGGCCCCGCGTGTCTGGACACAAGGCTTTGAACTGGAACTTGAGCCGCGCTTTTCGCAAGCGTGTGCCGACGAGCTTGCCGCACGTGGTCACCCGATCCAGCGTGTGCCGAATGTCGCGGGCGGCATGTGTGCGATCCGTTTTCAGGAGGATGGACAACTTGAAGGCGCCGCCTGCTGGCGCGCAGATGGCACACCGATCGGTGTTGGTGGCGGCAGGGCCAGGGCTGGGGTCAGGTTCCTGCCGGAAAGCTCAAGTGCACTCAAGGCAGTAAAGTGAGTCACGCCGCTTGTTGGACGCGCAGTCCTGCAAGCGGCGTGACAAGTCCAGCGGGGGCAAAGCAGTCCGCTTGAATCAAAGAATCGGGTCAACAAAGGTCCGGGGCTGCCATCGATCCTGCTAAGCCGGGTCCAGACCGGAGCGGGCTTGACGAATGGCTTCCCGGCAACGTGCCGGATCTGCGACCTGCTCGAACAACAGCAGGGTAAGACGCGCAAGCAGCAGAGACTCCTGCTGGGGGCCGACTTCAGCAAGTGCCCGCGCGCATTCGCGAAACAGCGCATCGCGTGCCTCAGGCGACAGGCCGGACCCACGCGTCTCTGGAGCAGTCTTTTCACTCATTGAGCACTCCTTGCCTGCAGGCGCTGCAGTGCGGTCTGAAGATCGTGCGAATCCTGTGTACGCCAGCGTCCTGCGACATGACCATCGGGTCTGACCAGATAGATGCAGCCCGACTGAGCATCGTAAAGACGTCCCGCTTCCCCCGAGGCATCCAAGGCAAGGGCGCGATGCTGATCGCCATCCGGGCGTCCGGTTCGCGCGATCACGATGGTTCGCAGCGGAGGTTCTTGCCTCTGGGCTGCACGCAGCCTCTGATCAAGCTGCGGATCCAGCCAGGCATCCTGCGAGAACACCAGCAGCGTCCAGTGATTGCCGAGCAGGTCGGTCAGATGACTCGTTGCTGCAGGGCCGCTTAGCGGACATTCAAGCAAGACGGCCCCGGGGCAGGGACCTGTCTCGAAGGGGTCCGAAGGCAGATTGAGCGGGGAGTCGAGATACGTGATTGCCGAAGTCTGGCGTGGATTGGCCAATTGCGCGATATCGGCATGGTCTGCCGCCAGCGACAGCGCGGCCTTACGCATCAGCGCAATACCCTGGTTCGGTGGGGCCATGAATTCGGTGCTTTTGATCGCGGACTCTGCATTGACGCGGAATCCGTGAAGGCGTTCGGTGTCATAGCTGTCCAGCAGCGATTCTTCTGCCCAGCCGCGCAGGACTGCCGCCAACTTCCATCCCAGGTTGTCGGCATCATCGAAACCGGAGTTCAGTCCACGCACGCCGAAGATCGGCATGGCATGGGCCGCATTGCCCGCAAAAAGAATGCGGCCGTGTCGATAGCTCTCCAGCGTCATGGCACCGGCTCGATAGGCACTGATCCAGATCAGCTTGCGCGCAAGATGGCCTTCGCCCGTGAAATCCAGGTGACGCTGAACGAAGGCATCCACCTGCTCCGGGGACAGGGCCGCTTCGAGGTCGGCATCATCCGGGATCTGGTAATCGATGCGCCACAGATTGTCCGGTTGTCGATGCATCAAGACTGTGAGACCAGGATTGGACGGCGGATCGAACCAGGCTCGGCGTTCAGTCGGAAAGGGACTCTCGACCTCGATGTCGACGATGACAAACTTGCCCTCAAATCCGGTGCCTTGCAGGCGCAGACCCAGCGACTTGCGAACCCCACTCTGACCGCCGTCGCAGGCAATCAGCCAGTCGGCCTGCAGCACGTAGTCCTGGTCGGCGCAACGGACCTGCAGCGTGACGCCGTCATCCTGCTGCGTGAAGCTGTTCAATGAGGTTCCCCAGCGGATATCGATCAGATCATTACGCCGGGCTGCCGCCTCAACCAGGAACTGCTCGATCCAGTACTGCTGGATGTTGATCATCGGGGGCAGTTTCTGGTTTGCATCGTCCGGCATTGTGAAATGCAGGATTTCCCGGTCGCGGAAAAAC
>JAURMJ010000090.1 GCA_030830765.1 Quisquiliibacterium sp. | reverse complement strand
TTGCCGCCCATGCTGTGTCCGACCAGCCGCACAGGCTCATCGGGCAGCAGACGGTCGAGCAACTGATCCAGATCAGCCAGGTAATCGGCAAACCAGTAGCAATCGGCCGACGAGCGATCGCTCAGCCCGTACCCACGCCAATCGGGCGCGAGCACGCGCCAGTTCTGTTCGAGCAGATCAACAATGAACTGAAAAGATGCAGACACATCCATCCAGCCATGCAGCAGGACCAACGTGCCTGCCACGGGCCTGGCCGCGTCCGCGGGCCAGATGCGTACGTGATGACGAAGTCCGCGCAGCGTCAAGAACTGAGATTCGCTGATCCGTGCGGGCTGATAAGTCTGCATTGTTGAATTACCTGAATCTGATGACCGGGCTCAGAACGAGCGCGGCAGGCCCAGCACATGCTCGGCAACATAGGAATAGATGAGGTTCGTCGAGATCGGCGCCACCTGATACAGACGCGTCTCTCGGAACTTGCGTTCGACATCGTATTCCGCCGCAAAGCCGAAGCCACCGTGCGTCTGTAAACAGGCGTTGCCGGCCTCCCAAGAGGCCTTGGCGGCCAAATACTTGGCCATGTTGGCCTCTGAACCACAGGGCTGGTGCGAGTCGAACAGTTCGCAAGCCTTCCAGCGCATCAGATTCGCAGCCTCGGTTTCGATGTACGAATCGGCGATCGGGAACTGCACGCCCTGGTTCTGGCCAATCGGGCGGTCAAACACGATCCTCTCCTTGGCATAGCGGGCTGCGCGATCGATGAACCAGTAGGCATCGCCGATACACTCGGCTGCGATCAGTGTGCGTTCCGCATTCAGGCCATCCAGGATGTACTTGAAGCCCTTCCCCTCCTCACCGATCAGGTTTTCAGCCGGGATCTCCAGATCATCAAAGAACAGTTCGTTGGTCTCGTGGTTGACCATGTTGCGGATCGGCTTGACCGTCAGCCCATTGCCGATTGCCTGGTGAAGATCGACCAGGAAGATCGACATGCCCTCGGACTTGCGCTTGACATCAGCCAGTGGCGTGGTGCGCGCCAGCAGGATCATCAGATCGGAATGCTGAATGCGCGAGATCCAGACCTTCTGGCCATTGACAACGTAGCGATCGCCCTTGCGAACGGCCACGGTTTTCAGCTTGGTGGTATCGGTACCGGTGGTTGGCTCGGTGACGCCCATCGACTGCAGGCGCAATTCCCCGGTGGCGATCCTGGGTAGATACTGCTTCTTCTGTTCGGACGAACCATGGCGCAACAGCGTCCCCATGTTGTACATCTGCCCGTGACAGAAACCCGCATTGCCGCCGTTGCGATTGATCTCCTCCATGACCACCGACGCCTCAGCCAGACCGAGCCCTGAGCCGCCATACTCCTGTGGAATCAGCGCGGCCAGCCAGCCTGCCTGCGTCAGTGCATTGATGAAAGCTTCCGGAAAACCGCGAGCTTCGTCGATCTCGCGCCAGTAGGCGTCGGGGTAATGCGCGCACAGTTCGCGCAGCGCTTCACGCAATTCCTGAAATTGGTCTGGAGCTGGAATCATGGTTTGAGCCTCTTGCTGCAATGCACTAGGAATTAGATTTTCCGGATGTAAAAAGGCGTTAGTTTGCCCGAAGCGAACAAACGACTAGGATTCGGGTAGTTTGCGCTTTTCAATTTCGCAGTCGGCACGGGACTTGCGTGCCGCTGCCAGAGCCCTGCATTGCGCCGGGACTTTCCCTGGAGAACTCATAATGTCGATCATCCTGATCAGGCACGGAGAGACGGCACTGAATGCGGCTCGTGTGCTTCAACCGGCCGCCACACCGCTCAACGAGAAGGGCATTGAGCAGGCGCAGGCCATGGCCGGGCGGCTGGGTAACACTGGTATCGAAGCCATCCTGAGCAGCGACATGCCACGCGCATTCATGACGGCGCAGGCATTATCCAAAACGACCGGATTGCCGATCGCCACCAGTACCCTGCTGCATGAGCGTAGTTTCGGCGACTTGCGCGGACTGCCCTATGACGATCTGGATTTTGACCCGAATGCCCAGGACTACGAGCCGCCCAATGGCGAAAGCTGGCCGGTCTTTCTGGCACGCGTAGCGCGGGCCTTCGAGGAAATCGTGCGTACACGCGCGACCATGCAGGGCACGCTGGCCGTCGTCACGCACGGGCTGGTGATCCGCGCCATTCTGGAGAGCCATGTGCAACTGCCAGCCGGCAGCGCGGCCCCTGAACGGATGGGCAACACTTCGGTCTCGATCTTTGGCAGTTCGGCGCCGCATCCGGTGAGCCTGATGAACTGCTCGGCCCACCTGGAGGGTCGCATCAGCGATGATGCGCGGGCACTGGCCGGGTTCTAGCAATCGTGGTGCTCGGCCGGGTGTTTTGTGCTGAAGTGCATTTGTTCAGGCTTGCACGCATGGCGGGCCTCAAGCCGCAATGCCGGGCAAACGAAGGGCACACGGGCACTAGGCCTGCAAAAGTGAATCGAGTTCCTCATTGGTGAAACCGGCGGCAATTCTTGCCGGCCGGTTGATCTGTCCGCGCAGCTTCGGCGCACGGTGCTTGCGCATCGTCTCGCGAAAGAACGCGTGTGGCTCAACACCGCGCTGTGAACACAGCCATTCGTACCAGCGATTCCCGAGCGCGACATGGCGGACCTCTTCGCGCAGGATGACGTCGAGTACGTCGACAGCCGGCTGATCACCCACCTGCCGCAGCTTGGCCTGGATCGGAGGCGTCGCGTCCAAACCGCGCGCCTCCATCACTCGGGGCACAAGCGCCATTCGTTCGAGCACATCGCCTCGCGTGCGCTCGGCCATCTCCCAGAGGCCATCATGGGCATCGAAATCGCCATACGAAAAACTTCGGTCATTGAGCAGGCGCGCGATCATCCCGAAATGGCGCGCTTCATCGACAGCGACGCTGAGCCAGTCGAAGCAGAACGTCCCCCACTTCTACCTGACGGCACGATTGGCAATCGACGGATTGCTCAAGCTCCGTAACGAACTGAATGCCAGCCTTGCCACCGAT
>JAURMJ010000089.1 GCA_030830765.1 Quisquiliibacterium sp. | reverse complement strand
GCCGTCGGCCGTTTCGTAGACATTGCGCGGCGCATGCGTCGGCGAGCGGCTGCCGCGCCGCGGGACGGTGCGACCCGTGATCCGGTGCTCCAGCGCGAGCGGACCGAGCAGCTCATGGACCGGGTCGAACAGGGACAGATCAATAACCTGTCCCTCGCCGCCATGGTCGACATGACGCAGCGCATTGAGCACCGCGACCGCCCCATAGAGGCCAGCCATGTCATCGGCCAGCGCAAACGGCGGCAGCACCGGGGCGCGATCCGGGAAGCCGTTCATCGCGGCAAAGCCGCTCATGGCTTCAACCAGTGAGCCGAATCCGGGGCGATGGGCATAAGGGCCTGTCTGCCCCCAGCCCGAGACGCGCAGCACGATCAGTGCCGGATTCATCCGGCGCAGTTCTTCGGGGCCCAGACCCATTTTCTCCAGCGTGCCTGGCCGAAAGTTCTCGACCAGCACCTGCGCACCAGGAATCAGTTCGCGCAAGGCCTGCATACCCTGTGGCTTGCGAAGATCCAGGGCGAGTGAGCGTTTGTTACGCGAGTAAACCTTCCACCAGGTTGAGATCCCTTCGCAGCGCCAGTTGCGCAGGTCATCGCCGTGGGGCAGCGGTTCGATCTTGATGACATCGGCGCCAAGGTCGGCCAGCACGTGGGTCGCGATGTTGCCGGCGACCAGTCGTGAAAGGTCGAGCACGCGGACATCGGACATTGGTGAGGGAGCGGGCATCGCGGGGTGGTTCGGGTGGTTCGTCATGATTTTCGGGAGGGCGCGACAACACTGCGGCCGCCCGCGGGCGGCCTGCAGGCAAGCACTTCAGGACGTTTTACAGCTCTGATTCGTGACGCCCGATCACTGCGGCTGTTGAGATCAGCTCCTCAAGCAGGGCAAGCGCAACACGACCGGAAATCGCGTAAGGATCCAGGCGGGGCTTCTCCGAGTATTTCAGCAGCACGGACGGATTGACGCGGGCCAGATTGACGCGTCCCATCGTCCAGCCGGCGAAGCGTCGCTCTGAAATCTCGGCGTAGTCGAGCAGCAGCACATCGTGATGGCGCGGATCGCGCACGATCTCGGCATAAAGTTTGTTGACCTCATCGCGTCCGCCTTCGAGCACCTGCATGAAGAGGTCACCGCTGTAGCAAAGCACTCCGGTGATCCCGTGATCCGGATTGAAGCTGCGTGAACGGGCAAGAATGGCATCGATCTGGGCCGAAGACAGCGGGGTTTCGGCGCGCGAGGCATAGAGGAGGCGTACAAGCATGGCTTGTCCTTAGGCTTTCTTGTCAGGGATCAGCGCGAGAAATTCGCGCCGCAGGTTGGGGTCTTTCAGGAATGAGCCGCGCATCACACTGTTAAGCATCTTGGACTCGGTGTCCTTGACACCACGCCAGTGCATGCAGAAATGATCGGCCTCCATGACGATGGCCAGCCCGTCCGGCTGAATCATCTCCTGCAGCAAGTCGGCGACCTGGGTGACCGCTTCTTCCTGAATCTGGGGTCGACTCATGATCCAGTCGGCCAGGCGCACGTACTTGGACAGTCCGATCAGGTTCGAGTGACTGTTTGGCATGACGCCGATCCAGACTCGACCGATGATCGGACAAAGGTGATGCGAGCAGGCGCTGTGCACGCGGATCGGCCCGATGATCATCAGCTCGTTCAGGTGCTCGACATTGGGGAACTCGGTGATGGCCGGGCGCTTCACATAGCGGCCGCGAAAGACTTCGGTCAGGTACATCTTGGCGACGCGCCGTGCGGTGTCCTGCGTGTTGTGATCGCTTTCCGTGTCGATCACCAGGCTCTCGAGCACGCCGCGCATCTTGTGCTCGACTTCATCAAGCAGCCGCTCAAGCTCGCCCGGCTCAATGAAGCTTGCGATGTTGTCGTTTGCATGAAAGCGCTTGCCGGCCGAGCGGATGCGCTCGCGAATTTTGACCGAGACCGGCACGCCGAGATCTTCATCAGAGGTCGGGAGTGTCTGCGGATCGGGCGGAGAAGCGGGTTCAGTCATCGTCATCATGTCGCTGGTAGTTGGACGTCTGTTGCTGCTGTGCCGGTCGGGGCGCTGCGGCGTCTTGGGCTTAAGCGTAGCTGAAATCGCAGGTGATTGCGGTAATCGGATTCAGGATCGGGTCGATCGTGACTTTATGTGCTGCAGTGACGCAGCCTATTTTTGCAACCGATCTGCTGACCACGCGGATTGCACAGGCAGCCCGAACGCGGCTGTGAGCTCATCAATGAAACCGATGGACATCGGCGCATAAACCGCGTACAGTGATGTTCGCAGTCGTTTCAAGCAGTGTATCTAGCGGTTCCCATCGCCGTCCGTAACAGGCGCGTCCAGGTTGTTCCCCCGGCTACGTTTCTTGTCCGCTTGCACCCGCGGGTGGGTATCCCGTTTTATCTTTATCATCAAGGAAACTAGTCAATGAGCGACATCCAGACCGGCAGCGTCAAATGGTTCAACGAATCCAAGGGGTTCGGCTTCATCACCCCGGACGG
>JAURMJ010000088.1 GCA_030830765.1 Quisquiliibacterium sp. | reverse complement strand
GCCTTCAGTTCATCGCTAGAACAACTCAAACCGAGACGCTGCCAGGCCTGCCCAGGCCCCTGCAGCAGAGCCCAGTTTAAAAAAATTACGTGAGGGGAACCCAGTGAACAAGACCGACCTTATTGATCACATTGCAAAGCACGCAGATATTTCCAAGGCTGCCGCCGGCCGTGCGCTGGACGCGTTGGTTGGTGCGGTGAAGACGACCTTGAAAAAGGGAGGCTCGGTGACCCTGGTGGGCTTTGGGACTTTTGCGGTCGGCAAGCGCGCCGCACGGATCGGTCGTAATCCGCGCACAGGTGACACCATCAAGATCAAGGCAGCCAAGGTGCCGAAGTTCCGCCCGGGCAAGGGTTTGAAGGATGCCATCAACTAATTTTGCGTTACCACTGATTTAGTGTATATTCCTGGTCTCGCAAGTGACACGCAAGTCGCAGCGCCCGGGTGCTTAGCTCAGCTGGTAGAGCGGCGCCCTTACAAGGCGTAGGTCGGGAGTTCGAACCTCTCAGCACCCACCACCGCGGCATGCGATGCGTAGAAGTTTCAGGAGTGGTAGTTCAGTCGGTTAGAATACCGGCCTGTCACGCCGGGGGTCGCGGGTTCGAGTCCCGTCCACTCCGCCAAACCATCAGGGGCGAACGAAAGTTCGCCCCTTTTGCCATCTGTCGAGGCACAAAGTCTCCTACCTATGTTCGATTCAATTCGAAAGCACCAGCGGTTGCTGCAGTTTCTACTGCTGATTCTTATTTTCCCGGCCTTCGCTTTCTTTGGCGTTTCCGGCTATCAAAGTTTCATGTCGGACGGCGACGGAGTCGCAACTGTCAACGGCACTAAGATTTCGCGTCAGCAATTCGATCAGGCCATGCGTGAGCAACTCGAGCGTATGCGCCAGGTGCTGGGCGACCAGATCGATGCAAAACTGCTCGATACGCCATCTGCGCGGACAGAAGTCCTTGACGGACTCATTAATCAGCAGCTGCTGCTGGACGCGGCAGTGTCAAAGCGAATTTCGGTTTCAGACTCGCAGTTACAAGCAGCTATCAATGCAATTCCGGCTTTCCGAAAGGCCGATGGCAGCTTTGACATGGAGCGCTACAGAACCATTTTGTCTTCGCAGGGAATGTCAGAGCTCGGTTTTGAGAGCCAGCTGCGCAGAGACCTCGCGATGCAGGCGTTGCCGCAGTCTGCGGCGTTGTCGGTCATCGTCCCCAGGACAATCCTTGATCGACTGATCCTGATTCAGGATCAGGTGCGCGAGAGCCGTGAGCGCGTATTCCTGCCGCAGGCTTTCGCCTCACAGGTCAAGCCGGATGAGGCGCAGTTACGTAAATACTACGAGGACAATGCGACGGCCTTTGAGACTCCGGAAAGTGCCAAGATCGAGTATCTCGTGCTTGGTGCCCAGGAATTGGCTGACGCGGTGACCTTGTCAGCTGATGATGTGAAGACCTACTACGAGCAAAATTTGGCTCGGTATGCGACGCCGGAAGAGCGCCGAGCAAGCCACATCCTTATTTCGCTGCCAGACAAGGCTGATGATGGGCTCAAAGAGAAAGCGAGGCAGAAGGCTCAGGAACTGGTTTTGAAGGCGCGTTCTGGTGTTGACTTCGCTGCATTGGCCAAAGCCGATTCTCAGGATCCGGGGTCTGCAGCGCAAGGCGGTGATTTGGGTTTTTTCCGTCGCGACACGATGGTCAAGCCTTTTGCAGACGCAGCATTCAGTCTGAAGGATGGTCAGATCAGTGACCCCGTGCTGAGCGAATTCGGCTATCACGTCATCAAGCTGACCGGTATCAAGGCAGGTACAACGAGGGCGTTCGACCAAGTCCGTGCTGAGATTGAGAAAGAGCTTCGTCAGCAGCAGGCCAGCAGAAAGTTTGCTGAGAATGCAGAGGCATTTTCCAATCTGGTGTACGAGCAGGCTGATTCGCTGAAGCCAGCGGCCGAGCGTTTTGGATTAAAGATTCAGCAAGCACAAGTGGAACGGTCCGGTGCAGGCAAGGACAAGAATCCTGTGCTGTCGAACCGAAAATTGCTCGATGCCTTGTTCTCAGCGGACTCCATTGCCAATCGACGCAATACCGATGCAATCGAGGCTGGCAGCAACACGCTGGTGTCAGCAAGAATCGTCGAATACACCGCAGCGCAGCGTAAGAAGTTCGAGTCGGTACAAGACGAAGTGCGCAACCGTGTGGTTGCTTCCGAGAGCCAAAAGCTTGCGACTCAAGCAGGCAAAAAGCTGCTTGCTGAACTTCGCAGCGGTTCAAAGGCGGATGGTTTTGGGACGGTACAGAAGCTTTCACGCAGTAATACGGGTGAATTGACTGCGCTGGCGGTGGCCGAGGTGTTCAAGGCTTCGACTGATAAATTACCTGCTTATGTCGGCGTTGAGAACGGAACTCGCGGTTACGCGATTTACCTGATCGAGAAAGTCGTCGATCCCAACGACGAACAGATTGCCGCTCGGCGTGAAGGTTTTACTGCGCAGATCGCCCAGCTGACCGGGCAGCAGCAGTCGAACGATCTGATCGCGGCGCTGCGTAGCCAGGCCAAGATCCAAACGAATCTCCAGTCACTGGATCAGGGCAGATAAGCGTCAGCGTGGGGCGTCCCAATGCCCTTCACTCTGCTGCAGATGTTGCCGGAACCGCGAGGGCGGGTTCCTCCAAGAGCTGATCGAACGACGCTGCGATCCGTTTCGGCATGGTGATTGGCTCGTTTGCCGTCAACGTGACAGCCGTTCCTTCCAATCATTGACTGCTGCGCGCTGGGGTCGGCGCGCGGTCTGATCAGCTCCTTGTGATGCTCAGAACGCCTTGCGCAGCGCGATCAAGCGCTTCCCCGGAGGCTGCCTCCAATTCCACGATCGGGGACTGAGCAAGCTGCGGGAAATTCCGGTTCATTGATCGATCGTAAGCTGGATCGTAATGCTCATGAAGCAGTTCCAGTACAAATTCCTCCCAGGCCCCGTCGCCTACTTTCTGCATCCACGATTCGACGCGGGTCTGGCCGTGGTGACTGATCAGGGCCTCAAGCCGCTGTCTGAGCCTTTCAGGATCATTAACAAAATGCTGGTATTCGGACAGCAGCAGCGCGCTGCGTGCCTCGTCACTGGCGTCTATGCGGACACAAGGGGATGCGCGCATCGCCATGATCAGACCGCCGGGCACCTGACATTGCCCGATCTTTCGGCTCTCGGATTCGATCAGAATGGGTTTGCTCGGGTCAAATGCGCGTAATTGCTGCCAGACCTGGCTTTCGAAATGTTTCTGGGAGGGCTGCCTTGCATCCGGAAGATGGCCAAGCACAGAGCCACGATGGCGAGCGATCTTCTCAAGATCCAGCACCTGGGCGCCAAGCAACGCCAAGCGCTCGAGGATCAGACTTTTACCGCTGCCGGTTCGGCCTGCGACCACGAGGTAACGTAGTTTTCCTGGCAGGGTTTCAAGCTCTGAGACAACATGACGACGAAACGCTCGGTAGCCGCCTTCGATGAGACTGGTGCGCCAGCCGACCCGGGCCAGGACCGTTGCGAGTGATCCTGATCGATTACCCCCTCGCCAGCAGTAAATCAGCAGACGCGCCTCACGCGCAGTTTGCGCGAGCAGCGTCTCCAAGGTGTGCGCAATATTTCGCGAGACAAGCGCCGCTCCCAGCCTTTTTGCCTCAAAGGCTCCGACCTGCTTGTACAGGGTCCCGACCTGCGCACGCTGAGCATCATCGAGCACCGGTGCATTGACGGCGCCAGGCAGATGATCGTCCGCAAACTCACCAGGACTTCGGGCGTCCAGAATCAGATCAAACTCAGATAGACGCTCGATTGCCTGGGTTACGGAAATGATTTCTGCATCTTTCATCGCGATCGCATTTTAGGCTCTAGCCACAAAAGAGGCGAACGCATTGACTTCAGCTTGTCCGATAGCAGCCCCGCTGGGCGACGCGGGTATCTGATATTTCGTACAATCGCACCAAAGGAAATACCAAGTG
>JAURMJ010000087.1 GCA_030830765.1 Quisquiliibacterium sp. | reverse complement strand
GCGCTGCAGCGCGTCTGGGCCGAGCAGCCGCTCGACGCCGCCGAAGCGGCGCCCGGATTCATTCTGCTGCAGCAGGTTTTCGGAGGCAGGGAAGGCACCGCTCGCCGGCGTATCGACCTGATCAGCCACGGTCTTGCCCCCGGACGAGCGATTGAACAGCGTTCAGGGGATCAGAACCGTACAGCCAGTGGTCTTGCGCGAGGCCAGATCCTCGTGCGCCTTGGCCGCATCGGCCAGCGCATAACGCTGATCGATCTCAATCTTGACCTTGCCCGAGGACACCATCTCGATCAGTTCACCGGCGATTTCCTCCAGATCAGTCCGCTTGGCGATGTAGGCCATCAGCGACGGACGGGCCAGTGTCAGCGACCCTTTGAGCGCCGTCAGCGGCACAGGCGGAACCGGGCCGGATGCATTGCCAAAGCTGACCATCATGCCGAAAGGCTGCAGGCTGTCGAGCGAGGCCTGGAAGGTGTCCTTGCCGACCGAGTCATAGACCACCGGCACCATTGCACCGTTCGTGATCTCGCGCACGCGCTCGGCGATGTTTTCGGTCTTGTACAGGATCACATGGTCGCAGCCATACTTGCGGGCCAGCGCGGCCTTGTCCTCTGAACCGACCGTCCCGATGATGTTCACACCCAGCGCCTTGGCCCACTGCATTGCGATCAGACCGACCCCCCCAGCGGCCGCATGGAAGAGAATGGTCTGACCCTTCTGAACCTTATAGGTGCGGCGCAGCAGGTACTGAACCGTCATCCCCTTGAGCATCATCCCGGCACCGGTTTCATAGCTGATGCTCTCGGGCAGCTTGATCAGCACCGCGGCAGGCATGTTGCGCACTTCGCTGTAGGCCCCTGCCGGCCCGCCGGCATAGGCAACGCGGTCACCGGCTTTGAGTCCGGTCACGCCTTCGCCCACGGCAACCACATCACCGGCGCCTTCAGTGCCCAGACCAGCTGGCATCGGGCTCGGGTACAGGCCGGAGCGGAAATAGATGTCAATGAAATTCAGGCCAACCGCCTTATGGCGGACCTGGACCTCTCCCGGCCCAGGGGCACCGAGTTCGACGTCAACGAACTTCATCACTTCCGGACCACCGGTCGTTTCAATGCGAATTGCCTTGGGCATGAGTGCTCTCCTTGTTGGACAGGGTGCCGGACGAGCCGGCAAAGCCTTGGATTATATCGACTCGCCTGATTGAAGCACGCTCGCTCCCCCTGCCACCGACATGCGGGTCAGCCCGTCAAGCCGTGCATCCCCGGGAGGACATCACGGTGCTCCGGGACAGCCAAGTCGCCGCCAGCCCTGCAAAAACTACGCGCTGCTGCGCTAGACTGCGCGCCAGCTTGCAATCGAGGACCAAGCCATGCGCTTCGACATCACTGCCATCGGTGAGCCGATGGTCGAATTCAACCAGACCCGCCCTGGTGAATCGACCTTTCTGCAGGGCTTCGGTGGCGACACTTCGAATGCAATCATCGCCGCCGCGCGGACTGGCGCCCGAACTGCCTACGTGACTCAGCTGGGCGACGACGAGTTTGGACGCATGTTCAGCGACCTGTGGCAGACCGAAGGCGTTGACTGCAGCGCGGTCGACATCGATCCATCGGCCCACACCGCGGTCTATTTCGTCACCCATGGGTCGCGCGGCCATGGCTTCAGCTATTTGCGTGCAGGATCGGCAGCCAGCAGGATGCGTCCAGAGCAATTGCCGACTGAGCTGGTTCAGCAAAGCCGCATCCTCTATGCGTCCGGGATCAGTCTGGCGATTTCTGCAAGCGCCTGCGACACGGTCATGACGGCCTTTGATCTGGCCAGAACCTCGGGCAACAAGACCGCCTTTGATCCGAACCTGCGACTGAAACTGTGGCCGCTGGCCAGAGCCCGTGCGCTGACTGCGGCAGCGGCCGCACTCAGTGACTATTTTCTGCCCAGTCTTGAAGATGCCGTCATGCTGTCAGGCATCGATGACGAAACCGGGATCATCGAATGGTCTCATCGGCTGGGTGCGCGCAATGTGCTGCTCAAGCTCGGTGAGCGGGGCGTGCTGGCCAGCGATGGTCATCGCATCGAATACCTGGGGGGGCATCGTGTGCACGCGGTCGACGCAACCGGCGCCGGTGACTGCTTTTGTGGCAGCTTCCTGGCGCGCATCAGTGCCGGGGATTCGATCTGGGAAGCCGCGCGCTATGCGAACGCAGCGGCGGCCCTTTCAACAACGGGGTTCGGGGCGGTTGCCCCGCTCCCCCGACGAGCCGAAGTGCTCGCGATGTTTCAGAACGTACCCGGGTAGACGCCGCCATCGATCAGGAAGTTCTGTCCGGTCACGTACGACGCCTGGGCAGAGCACAGGTAGGCGCAGGCCTGGCCGAATTCCTCGGAAGTGCCGAGACGACCGGCCGGTACGCTTGCAACACGGCGTTTGCGAGCTTCCTCGATGCTGACACCCTGCTGCTTGGCGGCCGCTTCGATCGTACCCTTGAGGCGATCCGTGTCGAACATACCCGGCAGCAGATTGTTGATCGTCACATTGTGAACGACGGTCTTACGCGAGATGCCAGCCACAAAACCGGTCAAGCCGCTGCGCGCACCGTTGGACAGGCCCAGGATATCGATCGGGGCCTTGACTGCACTGGATGTGATGTTGACGATGCGGCCGAACTTGCGCTCGATCATGCCGTCCACAGTGGCCTTGATCAGCTCGATTGGCGTGAGCATATTTGCGTCGACGGCACGAATCCAGTCGTCGCGGGTGAAATTACGGAAGTCTCCTGGGGGCGGACCGCCGGCATTGTTCACCAGAATGTCAACCTGCGGGCAGGCGGCCAGCGCGGCCGCGCGACCGGCTTCGGTCGTGATGTCGATGGCAACCGGCACGACCTGAACGCCAGTCTCGTCGGCAATGCGCGCAGCAGCTTCGCGCAGCGACTGCTCTGAGCGCGCGTTAATCACAACATTGACACCCTCACCAGCCAGCGCACGCGCGCAACCGTACCCGAGACCCTTGCTTGCGCCGCAGACGAGCGCCCACTTCCCTGCGATTCCGAAATCCATCTTCAAGCCTTTTTCGTGGTCAGAATGAAAACACCAGCCAGAACGATCGCCGTGCCCGCCAACTGCGTACCCGAAACCGGATCACCCAGAAAAACAGCGGCCAGCGCAATCGTCGCAACCGGGCCAAGCATGCCGGTCTGCGATGCTGCGCCCGAGCCGATGCGCTCGACGGCCATCATCACCAGAAAGACCGGTAAAACAGTGCAGCATACCGCGTTGATGACTGAAAGCCCGTAAACCTGCCAGGGCTGTCCGAACAGAGCAGCCGGATCGATAAGCACAGACTGCGCCATGCACAGCAGACAGGCCACAATACTGGCCCAGGCGGTCAGCCGCAGCGAACCGATCCGGTTCACGATCTCACCGGCGGCGACCAGGTAGATCGAATACGACAGGGCACTGCTGAAGACCAGCGCGGCCCCCAGCGTCACGTTGCTTCCCGACAGCTTCAGATCATGGGAGAACACGACAAGCACGCCGGCATAGGTGACCGCCAGTGCAATCCACTGCAGTCGGCCGATCGTCTTGCGCAGAACAACAGCGGAGATCAGCAGGACCAGGGTTGGATTCAGATAAAGAATCACCCGCTCCAGTCCTGCCGAGATGTATTGCAGGCCCAGAAAATCAAGAAAGCTGCCCAGGTAATAACCGGTAATGCCCAGGCCCAGGACCCGCCATCCGTCTCCTGACCTTCTGTTTTCAGGTAACCCTGCACCGAAATACAGTGCAACCGCAACAAAAAAGGGCAGAGCAAACACCATCCGCAGTGCGATCAGTGTCACCGGATCGACCTGATAACGGTAGGCCAGCTTGACAATGATCGCCTTGGCCGAGAACAGCGTCGCGCCGACAGCGCCGAACGCAAGCCCGGTCAGCCAGCGCCGGCGCGTCATGTCGCGATGTGTTCCGTCAGTCATCAAATAACCGGGGTGATAAAATCGCGGGCACTCCGCAATCCGAGATTCGACCACGCCAGGCACGCATCGTGCAAACGGCGTAGGAAAGGTTTAAGCATGGCCGGTCACTCCAAATGGGCCAATATCCAGCATCGCAAAGGGCGTCAGGACGCCAAACGCGGCAAACTGTTCACCCGGCTGATCAAGGAGATCACTGTCGCTGCTAAAAGCGGCGGCGGTGACCCTGGAGCCAACCCGCGCCTGCGGCTGGCGATGGACAAAGCATCTGACGCGAATATGCCCAAGGACACCGTCAATAAGGCAATCGCGCGCGGTGCCGGCGGTCTGGATGGGGCGAACTACGAGGAAATCCGCTACGAGGGCTACGGCATCAGCGGGGCCGCAGTGATCGTCGACTGCCTGACCGACAACCGGACCCGCACGGTCGCCGAGGTGCGTCACGCGTTTTCCAAGAATGGCGGTAATCTGGGCACCGACGGATCGGTCACGTTCATGTTCAAGCATTGCGGGCAGTTCCTGTTTGCACCGGGCGCCTCGGAAGACAAAGTCATGGAAGCGGCGATCGATGCTGGTGCCGACGATGTCACCGCGGACGATGAAGGCGGCATCGAGGTCCTGTGCGAACCGGGCAATTTTGCTGCGGTCAAGCAGGCACTTGAGGCAAACGGCCTGAAGGCTGACGTGGCAGAGATCACGATGAAACCGCTGAACGAAACCGAGCTTGCCGGTGATGACGCCAGCAGGATGCAAAAACTGCTTGATGCACTGGAGAACCTCGACGACGTGCAGCAGGTCTACACCAACGCATCGTTCGACGAGCAGCAAGCCTAGGACTTTTCATGAAACTTCTCGTTGTCGGTTCTGGCGGGCGTGAGCATGCGCTGGCATGGCGCCTGGCCCAGTCGCCCCGCGTTCACAAGGTCTTTGTCGCGCCAGGCAATGGCGGGACGGCCCATGAACCAGGTCTGCAGAACGTGCAGATCACCGACCTGTCGGAACTGGCTGATTTTGCGCACACTGAGCAGGTCGCATTCACCGTGGTAGGCCCGGAAGCGCCGCTGGCCGCCGGGATCGTGGATCTGTTCCGCGAGCGTGGCCTGCGCATCTTCGGCCCGACGCGTGCGGCCGCGCAGCTCGAATCCTCAAAAGATTTCGCCAAGGCGTTCATGAAACGTCACAGTATTCCGACTGCGGAGTACGAGACGTTTACAGACCCTGCGGCTGCGCATGCCTATGTCGACCAACGGGGCGCACCGATTGTCATCAAGGCTGACGGACTGGCCGCCGGTAAAGGCGTGGTCGTAGCCGAATCGCTCGAGCAGGCGCATGCCGCCATCGATTCGATGCTGATCGACAACCGGATGGGCTCGGCCGGCGCGCGTGTCGTCATTGAAGATTTCCTGGCGGGCGAAGAAGCCAGCTTCATTGTGATGGTGGACGGGCGTCATGTTCTGACCATGGCCTCCAGCCAGGATCACAAGCGACTCCTGGATGGGGATGCCGGTCCGAACACCGGGGGCATGGGCGCCTATTCGCCAGCCCCGGTGGTGACCCCCGAGATTCACAACAAGGTGCTGCGTGAAATCATCATGCCGACCGTGACCGGCATGGCCAGTGATGGCATTCCGTTCACCGGCTTTCTGTACGCGGGGCTGATGATCGACGACAAGGGTCAACCCAAAACGCTGGAGTTCAACTGCAGGATGGGTGACCCGGAGACACAGCCGATCATGGCGCGGATCAAGAGTGACCTGGCCGGCGTCTTCGAGCTGGCGATTGATGGCAAGCTGGACGAAGCTCAAATTGAATGGGACCGTCGCACCGCACTCGGAGTGGTCATCGCGGCGCACGGGTATCCGGACGATCCTCGCAAAGGCGATGTGATCAGCGGCTTGCCGACTGGCGGGAATCCGGCCGATAGCCAATGCATGGTCTTTCACGCAGGCACCACCGAGCAGGACGGCCGCACGCTGACCAGCGGCGGGCGCGTCCTGTGCGTGACCGGCCTGGGGGATTCCGTCAAGATGGCCCAGTCAATCGCCTACAAGGGGATTGAGACACTCAGCTTCGAGGGTATGCAGTTCAGGCGCGATATCGGGTACCGCGCGATTGCACGAAAGCGCTGACACGCTGGCAAGCTGCAGACAATGAGCAACCCGCCCCCTGACGCCAAACCCGGGATCGGTGTCACACCGGACGCCACCTTGGTGCGCAGCTACCTGCTCGGACTGCAGGATGCAATCATCACGCGCCTGGAAGCGCTCGACGGACAGCCCTTCAAGACCGACCAGTGGGACCGTCCGGGCGGCGGCGGCGGCATCACCCGCGTCATCGAGGAAGGCGGAGTCTTCGAGCGCGGCGGCGTCAACTTCTCGCATGTATTCGGGGACAAACTGCCGCCTTCAGCCAGCGCGCAGCGCCCGCAGCTTGGCGGCCGGCCGTTCGAGGCAATGGGGGTGTCATTGGTCATGCACCCCCGCAATCCGTATATACCGACCGTGCACATGAATGTACGTTTTTTCCTGGCGCGCGATCCGGCCGGTGGCGAACCGATCTGGTGGTTTGGGGGCGGCATGGATCTGACCCCGTATTACGCCTTCGAAAAGGACGTCGTCCGTTTTCACTCGATCTGCAAGCAGTCGCTTGAGCCATTCGGCGCCGAGTATCACCCACGCTTCAAAAAGTGGTGCGACGAGTACTTTTTCCTCAAGCATCGCAATGAGCCCCGTGGTGTCGGCGGTGTTTTTTTCGACGACTTCAGTGAACTGGGCTTCGAGCGTTCATTCGCCCTGATGCGCAGCGTCGGTGATGCCTTTATCGACGCCTATGCGCCGATTGTCGAACGTCATCGAGACCATCCGTTCGGCGAGCGTGAGCGTGATTTCCAGGCCTACCGCCGCGGCCGCTATGTCGAGTTCAACCTGGTGTTTGACCGTGGCACGTTGTTCGGTCTGCAATCAGGTGGTCGTACGGAGTCCATTCTGATGTCACTGCCGCCGAGCGTGCGCTGGCGCTACGACTGGCAGCCGGAAGCGGGCAGCCCCGAGGCGCGCCTCTACAGCGACTTCCTCAGAGCGCGGGACTGGGCGTAAGCCCCTCGCCCTGATCGCCAGAGAACACCTTGTCACGACGACGAATCGGCCTGCTTGGCGGCACCTTCGATCCGATCCACATCGGCCATCTGGCGCTTGCACGGGCAGCCCGTGACGTCTTCAGGCTCGATGAAGTGCGCCTGATGCCCACCGGTCGCTCGTGGCAGAAGAACCATGCCGCAGCCAGCGCCGCACAACGTCTTGCGATGGTGGATCTTGCCATCGGCAGGCAAGCAGGGCTTGTTTCCGACGCCCGCGAGACACTGCGCACCGGGGCCACCTACACAGTCGAGACGCTGGCCGAGATGCGCGCCGAGCTCGGTCCGGAGCCTGCCATCGTGCTGCTGATGGGCAGCGATCAGTTGCGCAACCTGGCCAGCTGGCATCGCTACCAGGAATTGCTCAAGCATGCACACATCGCCTGCACGCAGCGCGAACGTGTCAGCCTGCAAAACCTGCCAGAGCCAGTTGAAGCACTGCTTGCAGCCCATGGTCGAGACAGTCTGCCCGATCAGGCGGCCGGTTCGATCGTATTTTTTGTGATGCCACCGGTACCGGTTTCGGCTACCGTGCTGCGCGAACGGCTTGCCCGTGGCGAGCGCCCCGAGGAACTGGTCCCCCGACCAGTTCTGGACTATATTGACTCGCACCGGCTGTATGGTCCAGCCACCGAGCACTGAAAGGAAGCGACCTTTTCAAGATGGATATCCGCAAGCTGCAACGCGTCGTCGTCGACGCCCTGGAAGACGTCAAGGCCCAGGAAATCAAGGTCTTCAACACCACCGGCGTCTCCGATCTGTTTGATCGAGTCATCATCGCGAGCGGGACTTCGAACCGACAGACCCGCGCCCTGGCCTCCCGGGTTTGCGAGAAGGTCAAGGAAAACGGCGGGATTGTGGTCTCGGTTGAGGGTGAGGAGACTGGAGAATGGGTCCTGGTCGATCTGGGCGACCTGATCGTGCACCTGATGCAACCGGC
>JAURMJ010000086.1 GCA_030830765.1 Quisquiliibacterium sp. | reverse complement strand
AGCCAAGAAGGCTGCAGCTAAGAAGCCGGCAGCTAAGAAGCCGGCAGCCAAGAAGGCTGCAGCTAAGAAGCCCGCAGCCAAGAAGGCTGCAGCTAAGAAGCCCGCAGCCAAGAAGGCTGCAGCTAAGAAGCCCGCAGCTAAGAAGCCGGCAGCCAAGAAGGCTGCAGCTAAGAAGCCTGCAGCCAAGAAGCCTGCAGCCAAGAAGCCTGCAGCCAAGAAGCCTGCAGCCAAGCCGGCTGCAAAGCCTGCCGCAGCAGCGGCATGGCCTTTCCCGACGGGCAACAAGCCCTGAATCGTTGCAAAGATCGTCCGTGCAGTTCGGCGGCCGGTCTGATGTGATGAGGCCCGTACCGTCCAGTGGCGGTGCGGGTTTTTTTCTGTGAAGACTGAGTTGGAGGGCTGTGCGTAATGACCGGTGTGTTCTGGTTCCTGATCGAAATTCTGAGCAGTCTGTTGGTGTCGGCTTGTTTGCTGCGCGCCTTGGCCTTTCATGTGCGGCTCAGTTCGCTTAACCAGGTCCAGCGTTTTCTTTCTGCGGCGACCGATTGGCTGATCCGTCCCCTCGGTAAACTGATTCCGCGCAGACGGTCTGTCGATCTGCCCAGCATCAGTGCGGCCGTGCTGATCTGCGTCGTGACCGCAGCCCTATCGACTGTGCTGTTTGCCGGCCTGGAGCGTCTTGCCGGTGCAGGCATGTGGGCGCTCGCGTTCTACTGGTTGTGCAAGTGGGCGCTCTATCTGTTGATCGGCATGCTGATCCTGCAGGCCGTCCTGTCCTGGGTCAATCCGAGTGCCCCGATTGCGCCTGTACTCGATCTGCTGACGGCGCCTTTCCTTCGGCCTGTGCGTCGTTTCCTACCCTTGCTTGGGGGCGTGGATCTGTCGCCACTGGTGCTAATCATCGTCGCGCAACTATTGCTCGCGCTGATCGAAAATCTGCTTTTATCGGCCGGTGGGTTGCGTTAGCCCGGTGATCAACGAGCATCCTGTCGGCATAGCCGCTGGCTGGCCCATTTGGCTACAGGGTCAACCGGGGGCATGGCAGCTGCTTGTGCATGCCCAACCGGGCGGGCGCAGCAGCGAAATACTCGGCACCTACGATGGCGCACTGAAGGTGCGTGTCGCTGCGCCCGCCGTCGAGGGACGGGCCAATGCTCAATTGCAGCGATTTATTGCCAAGAGGCTTGGAGTCGCCAAAGGCTGCGTTGCGCTGGTTGCCGGGGCGAGCGCCCGGTCAAAGCGGATCCGAATCACAGTTGATTTGACGCGCGAAGCGCTGCTTGCCAAGCTCGAAGCGAAAGAGCCCGATCGTTAGTTTTTTGGGTGAGCTACCAGGGCTGCCGGCCGTAATTTTGTGCAAACCGCGCGGCCACCATCGCGCGATCGAATTCATGGTTCTGCGCGCCCTTGGATTCGATCTTCACCGCGCCCAATACGCTCCCCAGGCGGGACGCATCTTCCCAACTCCAGCCATTTGACACGCCATAAAGCAGGCCGGCGCGGAACGCGTCACCGCATCCAGTCGGATCGGCCGCGTTGGAGATTGCGCAGGCGGCGATCGATTCCATGCCTGACCTGGTCCACACCTGGGAGCCCTCAGCACCAAGTGTGATGACCAGGGCGTCGAGTTGCTCGGCAATCTGTTGTTCATTCCAGCCGGTTCCTTCGCAGAGGAGTCGCGCTTCGTAGTCATTGACGGTCACGGCGCTGGCGGATGCGATCAAGGCCCGAAGCTCTGTACCGTCAAACATCGGCAAGCCCTGACCGGGATCGAAAATGAATGGAATACCGGCCTCCAGGAATTGATGAGCATGCTGCTGCATAGCCTGTTTGCCGTTTGGTGAGACGATCCCGAGCTTTGCGGGTAATGCGTCAGCAACGCTGATCTGATGTGCCATCGCCATCGCGCCTGGGTGAAAGGCGATGATTTGATTGTCAGCAAGATCGGTCGTGATGAACGCCTGTGCGGTGAACTGCTCGGGCAGTTGGGCGATGTGCGCGGTCTCCAGGCCCATCGATTGCATGCGACGCAGATAATCAACGCCATCGTGCCCGATCGTCGCGAGTAGTACCGGGGTGCCACCGAGTTTTTTCAGGTTGTAGCCGATGTTTGCTGCGCAGCCGCCGAATTCGCGCTTCAACTCCGGTGTCAGGAAGGCAACATTCAGCATGTGAACCCGATCGGGCAGGATGTGGTCCTTGAAATGCCCTTCGAACACCATGATGGTGTCGAACGCGACCGAGCCGCTGATGAGGATCCGATCCGTCATGAAAACTCCTATCTAGCTGACGATTTTTGCGGCAGTGTGTGAGCTCAGGGGTAGAACAGCTTCACCGAGTAAGCGCTTGCTTCGATGCCTGTGGCCCGCAGGCCGAGCTTGAGCGTCTGCTCCGCCCCGGGGGCAATGCCGTTTCGCTCACTGGTAGCGGCATCCAGATAGTCGGCTGGCATCAGCACCTTGCGCACCAGCACGCCGCCCGATGGCGCATTCAGAGTGAGCTCCATCGCAGGCCATCGGATCCGATGGGTGCTCGAATTGCGTAGCAATGCGCTCAATGCAAACAGACTCTCGTCATTGCTTGCCTGTAATTCGAACGATTCGATCGTCAAAGCGGTCAGTTGTCGCGGCGGCAGCACTTGCAGGCCCAGCGGCGCAACAAGCCCACTCAGAACCGGCATCAGTGCAGGAACACGGACGGCAATCCACTCGCGGCTGCCAATCAGCACCTGGAGCATCAAGAGCAATCCGAGAATCATCGAAGCCAGTGCGGCGAAGGCGGCGGCGCGAGATGAAAAGCCGCGGGCACGACGACTTGGCGTGAAAAAATCAATCGCATCCTGATCGGGGCCAGCCACTGCGTCGATTTGCAGGCGGGGCTCCGAGTCATGATCTTGCAAGCGCGCCAGTTGATCGGCCTTGGCTAGGCCCCAATCACTGCGATCCCAGGGGGGCTGTCTGAGGTCCGCTTGGGCCGCGCGCGCTTGTGCATTGGCGGCGAATTCAGTGGAAGCAGACTCGGTTGTCACCGCGTCGCGGTCGCCGCGCGCGCGGATGACTGCTTCCGGTTGGGTAGGTTCAGCCGCGACAGGTTCAGCCGCGACAGGTTCAATCGCGACAGGTTCAATCGCGACAGGGCTCGCAATGGGCGTCCTGCTGCTCGTCGGAGACGGGGTCGCGGGCGGGCTCATCGGGCTCGCGGTCGACGGCGCGCTCGGCATCCGCTGTTCATCGGGCGGGCTGTCCTGAACCCGCTGCAGGTTCTCCTCCCCGGAGAAAACACGCTGGCAGACCCCGCAACGGACAAGTCCCTTGCGCAGCTTCAGCTGGTCAGCAACCAGTCTGAACGTGGTGTTGCAGTGGGGGCAGGTGGTAGTCAGCGCCATTGCGTCGATCCGTCAGCGCTTGCGTCCCACCAGGCAAGCCCAGCCCTCCAGACGGGCGAAGACGTGCATTTCAAGCTCCGGATAGGCCGCCGCGACCTCATCGGCCTGGCTGTCCAGCAGACCAGCCAGTACCAGCTGCCCATTGGGAAGAACGAGCTTGGAGAGCAGCGGTGCGAGAACTTTCAGCGGATTTGACAGGATGTTCGCCACCACGATCTGTGCAGGTTGTGGCGGGGTCTGCGTTGTGAGCGCGAGTTCAATCTGTACGTCATTGATCTGGGCGTTGGCCCGTGCACTGATGATGGCCTGCGGGTCGATATCGATACCCGTCACCGGTCGGGCGCCAAGCTTGGCCGCTGCAATTGCCAGGATGCCTGAACCGCAGCCGTAATCAATGACGCACTGTCCGGGTAGCAGATTCTCACTGAGCCAGCGCAGACACAGCTGCGTTGTCGGATGGCTGCCGGTGCCGAAGGCCATGCCGGGGTCGAGCACGATGTGGATGCGCTCATCACCGGGCGCCGGGGGGTGCCATGAGGGGGCGATCAGCAGTCGATCACCAATCGGTACCGGTTCGAACTGCGCCTGCGAAGCACTGACCCAATCCTGGTCGGCGACCTCATGCACCTGGAGCTGGTCGGGCCGACTAATGCCCAGCCGGTCGGCCGCCAGAGCAATCAGCTGGATGGGATCGGTGTCAGCCGCACAGAGCACGCTCAGGCGGGTTCGCTGCCAGCCGGCACGAACTGCTGGAATGCCAGGTTCACCGTACAGCGCCTGCTCATCCGGTGAGTCCGCGTCGGCATCTTCGGCCTGCACGGACAGTGCACCAGCTTCAAACAGAGCATCCGACCATGACTCAACTTGCTCTGCCGGAGCGAGAAACACCACCTCGTGCAGCGCGTTCTGTTGCATGGTCTGGCTTGCGTCGTTGTTCACTAGTCCAATCCCTGCGCATCCTTGCGTTCGGCAAGGCGGTGCTCCAGGTAATGAATCGAAGTTCCACCGTCAATAAAGTGCGTATCAGTCAGCAGCTCACGGTGCAGCGGCAGGTTGGTGAGGATGCCTTCGACCGCCATTTCAGAGAGCGCAATCCGCATCCTGCGCAGTGCCTGCTCACGGGTGTCGCCATAGGCCAGAACCTTGGCGATCATTGAATCGTAGTTGGGCGGCACCATGTAGTTCGCATAGGCATGCGAGTCAACGCGGATGCCCGGGCCGCCAGGCGGATGCCAGGCTGTGATGCGACCCGGCGAAGGCGTGAACCGGTAAGGGTGCTCGGCGTTGATCCGGCATTCGATTGCATGGCCTCGCAGATTGATGTCGCGCTGTTTGAACGCGAGCTTGCCACCTGCCGCGATGAGAATCTGCTGCTGAACGATGTCCAGACCGGTAATCAACTCGGTGACCGGATGCTCGACCTGAACTCGCGTGTTCATCTCGATGAAGTAGAACTCGCCGTTTTCGAACAGGAATTCAAAGGTCCCTGCGCCGCGGTACCCGATTTTGCGGCAGGCATCTGCACAGCGGGCTCCGATTCGATCGATCAGTTTGCGCGGAATACCTGGCGCAGGGGCTTCTTCGATGATCTTCTGGTGCCGGCGCTGCATCGAACAGTCACGTTCGCCAAGATGCACGGCATTCTTATGCTCGTCAGCGAGAATCTGAATTTCCACATGGCGGGGGTTCTCAAGGAACTTCTCCATGTAGACCGCTGGGTTGCCAAACGCCGCGCCAGCCTCGGAGCGCGTCATAGTCACCGCGTTCAGCAGCGCGGCTTCGGTGTGTACAACCCGCATGCCCCGCCCGCCGCCGCCGCCGGCAGCCTTGATGATTACCGGATAACCGACCGAGCGCGCAATTCGCACGATTTCCTT
>JAURMJ010000085.1 GCA_030830765.1 Quisquiliibacterium sp. | reverse complement strand
GAGGGCAGCCGGCAGCTCAGCCTGGCCCGTGAGGAACATAACCGGGCATTGCGTCAACTGTCAGCGCTGCGTCTTGATACGCAGCGGCTCGAGCAGCAGATGGAACGCGCCAATCAGTTGCGTGGCCGCATTGAGCATGACCTTGCCGAGGTCAGCCATGTCATCGAGGCGGCGCGCTCCACGATGGCCGAGGAGGCGGAGGCATTCGAGCGCCTGGATCTGGAACTTGCCGAACGCCAGCAGCGCGCCGAGGATCTCGCGCAACATGCAGAGCAGGCCGAACAGGTTCTTGCCGCACGACGCGAGGCCTTGCGCCAGCTGGAGCGCGAAGGGCAAGAGGCGTCGTTTGCGAGCCGTGAAGTCCAGGGGCGGATCGAACGACTCGCAGCCCAGATTGAGCAAAGTGAGCGCCTCGAGCAGCAAAGCCTCGCTGAACGAGAGCAATGCACCGCTCGTCTATCTGCATTGTCGGACGCCAGTGCTCGGGAAGCGCTCGACGCCGCCCTTCAGGTCAAGCTGGAGGCTGAGCAAGCGCTGAGCTCCGCACGCCAGCGTCTGGAGGAACTGACACAGTCGTTGAAAGGGCGTGACGAGGAGCGGTTACAGGCTGAGCGCGATCAAGCTCCAATGCGCGATCGTTTGAGCGAACTTCAACTGCGCGAACAGGCGGCTCGCCTCAATGCCGAACAGTTCACTGAGCAGCTTGAGCAGGCGCAGGCCGATGAGGGTGCGCTTCGCGCTGCTTATCCGGACGCGCCCAAGGCTCCCTGGCTGCAAGGCGAAGTCACCCGGCTTGGCAATGCAATTGCCGCGCTTGGGGCGGTTAATCTTGCTGCGCTTGACGAGCTAACGACGGCCAGCGAGCGCAAGGGTTTCCTTGACGCCCAGATGGCGGACCTGAATCAGGCGATCGAGACGCTCGAGGATGCGATTCGCAAGATTGATCGCGAAACTCGCGAAGTGCTTCAACAGACCTATGACGCGGTCAATCGGGATTTCGGCAAACTTTTCCCCGAACTTTTCGGTGGCGGCGAAGCCCGCCTGATCCTGACGGGTGACGAAATTCTCGACGCCGGCATCCAGGTGATGGCGCAACCGCCCGGCAAGCGCAATTCGTCCATCCATTTGCTATCGGGTGGCGAGAAGGCGCTGACGGCGATTGCCTTGGTGTTTGCGATGTTCCAGCTGAACCCTGCGCCTTTCTGCCTGCTCGACGAGGTCGATGCGCCGCTCGATGATGCGAATACCGAGCGGTATTGCGACATGGTTCGCCGGATGTCCGATCAGACTCAGTTTCTCTTCATCACACACAACAAGATTGCCATGGAACTTGCCCAGCAGCTGATTGGTGTCACCATGCAAGAGCGAGGCGTTTCGCGGATTGTTGCCGTTGATCTTGACGCGGCCGTTCGCGTCGCCCAGGCGGCCTGAGGATATCCAGACTATGAGCACCCTCGAGATCAGCCTTGCCCTGCTGGCTGCAGCCGCGATCGTCGTGGTCGGCATCTATAACGTTGTGATCGCCAGAAAACGCGGTCTGCCGGTGTCCGGTACGCGGGGCAGTGCCGAGTCTGGAGTGGCAGAACGCAGTGAGCCTTCGCTTGGTTTGAGCGATGATGAATTCGCGACGAATGATTTTTCCGAAACAGCGGCCGGCAGCAGCCCACGAACCGGGGCGCAGCTGAGTGAGATTGCCGACTGTATCGTCCAGCTGAATCTGCCTTCACCGGTGCCGGGTGAGCGATTAGTGCTGCTGACTCGCGGGCTGCGTCGGGCAGGGAGCAAACCGATGACTGTCGAGGGGTGCGTAATCGCCGACCTGAGGCAGGGCACTTCGACAGAGGATTCGCCCAGGGTGCGTGCTGATCATACGGCCGCTGATCAGCACGAAGAATGGGTTTCCGTCATCGGCGGTGAGAGCTACACCGCAGTCCGTGTTGGCGTGCTGCTGGCCAACCGCCATGGTGCGATCAATGCAATGGAGTTCTCCGAATTTGTCGCCGGAGTCCAGTCACTGGCGGAGAACCTCGCGGCGCTCGCTGATACCCCCGATATGGCGGGTGTCCTGGCCAGGGCTCGTGAACTCGATGAGGCCTGCGCAAACCTCGATGCCCAGATCGGCATCGCTGTCGATGTCGACGAGCCCCTGGGGCTCGAGGATCTCGCTCGTATCGCGGGCGATTGCGATTGTGCGGAGCGCGGGAACAATCGTTATGCGCGACTTGGAGCGGCAGGAGAGGTCGTGTTCTCGATGGCCCTGGCAGATGCTCCAAACCGCCTCAGTTTTCTGCTTGATGTGCCAAGATCGGCCGCCAATCTGGATCCGTGGCAGCAGATGGTCGAGTGCGCTCGCCGTTGTTCTCAGCAACTGGGAGGCCGGCTGGTGGACGAGACAGGGCGTGCGCTTCCTGACGCACAGCTCGATCAGATTGGCGAGCAACTGGCAGAGCGTTATCAAGCGCTGGAAGCGGCCGGATTCGCAGCCGGTTCGGCGCTTGCACTGCGATTGTTCAACTGACCGAACTCAATGGTCCCGTCGTTCGATCCGATCGCGCGAAGCGCGCAGCAGCTTCGCGAAGCGCTGCAGCGTTATAACTATGAGTACTACGTTCTGGATTCGCCGATCGTTCCAGACTCGGAGTACGACCGGCTTTTTGCGCAGCTTCAGCAACTCGAGACTGAGTACCCTGAACTGCTGACAACCGACTCTCCGACGCAGCGGGTTGGCGGTAGGCCGGCTCAAGGTTTCGCGCAGGTTCGCCATTCCGTGCCAATGCTCTCCTTGTCGAATGCCTTCGAAGATGAGGAGCTGGCTGCCTTTGATCGACGGGTCAGGGAATCCCTGGGGAACCGACTCGATCCCGATCAGCCGATCGAATACAGCGCCGAACTCAAATATGACGGACTCGCCGTCAGTCTTCGCTATGAGAATGGCGTCCTTGTGCAAGGCTCTACGCGTGGCGACGGCGCCACCGGAGAAGATGTCACCTCCAACATTCGCACGATTCGGGCGATTCCGCTGAAGTTGCGCGAGGCCGAACATGCCGGATCGCCACAGATTCTTGAAGTGCGTGGCGAGGTGCTGATCTTCCGAGCTGATTTCGAACAGATGAATGCGCGTCAGCGGCAGGCCGGAGACCGGGAATTTGTCAATCCACGCAACGCGGCTGCGGGCGCATTACGTCAGCTTGATCCGGCAATCACGGCCTCCAGACCATTGCGTTTCTTTGCCTACGGCATCGGTGAGTACGTCGGCTCGGATTTGCCGGACACACATTCCGACCTGCTGGACTGGCTGCAGCAGTTGGGCTTGCCTGTTGGCGAACGCGCGGTGGTCAGCGGAACCGAAGGGCTGCGTGGCTTCTACGCACAAATGCTGGAGCGCCGAGATTCTCTGGTCTATGACATCGATGGGGTTGTCTATAAGGTCAATCAGCGCAGTTGGCACGAACTGATCGGATTTGTCGCCCGCGCCCCCAGATTTGCGCTGGCTCATAAGTTTCCTGCGCAGGAGGCCCTCACAGAGCTGCTCGATATCGAGATTCAGGTTGGTCGTACTGGAGCTCTGACGCCAGTTGCGCGCCTGAAGCCAGTCTTTGTCGGAGGCACAACGGTCTCGAATGCAACGCTACACAACGAAGATGAGATCGCGCGAAAAGATCTGCTGATTGGGGATACGGTTGTTGTACGCCGTGCTGGTGATGTGATTCCTGAGGTGGTGCGCTCGTTGCCGGAGCGGCGCCCGGCACCCCAGAGCCTTGAATTCAAAAGCGCTTATCGGCAATTCAAGATGCCATCGCATTGTCCTGTCTGCGGTTCAGTGACACAGCGCGAACCCGATGAGTCGGTCAGACGATGCATGGCCGGACTGTATTGTCCGGCTCAGCGTAAACAGGCGCTGCTGCATTTCGCGCAGCGCCGTGCGATGGATATCGAGGGGCTGGGCGAGAAACTGGTTGATCAGCTGGTCGATTCGCGTCTGGTCAATACGCCTGCAGACCTTTACCGCCTTGATGCAGCGATGCTGCGTGGCCTGGATCGACTTGGCGAGAAATCGGCCGCCAATCTGTTGGCAGCAATCGATGCCTCGCGCTCAACAAAGCTCGCACGTTT
>JAURMJ010000084.1 GCA_030830765.1 Quisquiliibacterium sp. | reverse complement strand
CTGAATTACTGGCAATTTGGCGATTACCTCGGGATCGGAGCCGGTGCGCACGGAAAAATTTCATCGCATAACCGCATCCTGCGTCAGGCGCGCTATCGTCATCCGCAGCGATACATGGAGCAGGCCTTGGCCGGTCATGCGATCGAGCAGGAGCGTGTTCTTGAAAAAACCGATCTCCCCTTTGAGTTCATGCTCAATGCATTGCGCCTGACCCAAGGGGTACCCAGTGCCCTGTTTGAGTCGCATACGGGCTTATCGCTAAGCCTGATTTCCCGGCGACTTGAGCAGGCTGTCGAGCGCGGGCTGCTTGATCCGGATCCCACTGTGATCCGGGCAACACCGCTCGGACTAAGATTTCTGAATGATCTGCAATCCATCTTCCTCGAGGAAACTCCATGGAGTCCACGATGATGTCGGTGCCGCTGTCACTCGATACGCTGCTGGAGCGGTCCGGACGCCTGTTCCCTGAATCCGAGATCGTTTCGCGATTGCCGGACAAGTCACTGCGCAGGCACACGTACGCGCAGTACTACCGCCGGACGCGCGCACTGGCCGCCGCGTTGAAGAAACTTGGGCTGCGCAAGGGCGATCGGGTCGCAACGCTGTGCTGGAACCATCATGCACACCTGGAGTGTTACTTCGGCATTCCGGCTGCGGGCGGTGTGATGCACACCTTGAACCTGCGGCTGTCGCCCGATGAGATCGGCTGGATCGCGCATCATGGCAAGGATCGTTTTCTGATCGTTGATGACATCCTGCTGCCGCTCTATCAGCAGTTCGCAAGGCATCATGCCTTTGAGCGCGTCATCGTGTTCTCCTTCTCTGGTGACAAGGTCGAGGTGCGTGAGGGCGATCCGCATGCGGGTGAGCCAGCCGTGGACGACTATGAGCTGCTGCTCGAGCAGGCGCCTGAGCACTTCGAGTATGTCGAGCACGATGAAAATGACCCGATCGCAATGTGCTACACGTCCGGCACCACCGGTCGACCGAAGGGGGTTGCTTACTCCCATCGCTCGACCGTGATCCATTCGCTGGTGCAGGTCATGCCGGACTGCATGGCGCTGAGCGGGCATGACGTTGTGATGCCGGTGACCCCGATGTTCCATGCCAACAGTTGGGGCGTGCCCTATTCAGCAGTGATGGTTGGTGCGAATTTTGTCTTTCCCGGACCGCATCTGCATCCCGAGGATTTGCTCGACCTGATGCAGGCTGAACCGCCGACGCTTTCGCTTGGCGTGCCGACGATCTGGCTGTCACTGATCCAGCTGTATGAAGCCAATCCAGGTAAATGGACCTTGCCAGCTGGCATGCGCAGCCTGGTAGGGGGGGCTGCCGTACCCGAGGCGCTGATCCGCCAGTTTGCTGCCCATGGCATGAGCATCGCGCAAGGCTGGGGGATGACCGAGACCTCGCCGCTGGCGACCCTGTTCTTTGAGAAGCAGGATCTGATCGGAAAGCTCAATGAGGACCAGTGGTTTGCGCGTCGTGCGACGGCAGGTGTGCCAGTGCCGCTGGTGCAATTGCGCATTCTTGATGATGATGGTCACGAATGTGCCTGGGACAACAAGGAAGTTGGCGAGTTGCAGGTCCGCGGTCCCTACATCACCGGGGCCTATCATGAAGTCGAACCCGATCCTGAGAAGTTCACTGCTGATGGCTGGCTACGAACCGGTGACGTTGCCGCCATCGACAAGGATGGGTATGTCCGGATCGCAGATCGCACCAAGGATCTGATCAAATCCGGAGGTGAATGGATCAGTTCGGTTGATCTGGAGAATGCAATCATGGCTCATCCGGCCGTCGCCGAGGCTGCTGTGATTGCGGTGGCGCATCCGAAGTGGACCGAGCGGCCGCTGGCCTGCGTGGTGCTCAAGCCTGGTGCGACACTGGAGTCGGAGGCCTTGCGCGCGTTTATTGCGCCGAAATTTGCCCGCTGGCAGTTGCCTGATGCGATCGAATTCATCGATGCGATTCCTCGGACATCAACCGGCAAATTTTGGAAGCTCAAACTGCGTGAACTCTATGCAGACTGGGCCTGGAAATCGGAATAAGGTGCATAATTCCGCCTCGCACTGAAACGCACAGAATTGGTGCGATGCATTGAATTGCACCATCTTAGGGCGCACACTTGTGGTGCAAACAATCTCTGTGCCCCTGGTTCTGTGCAAAATCTGGCTTGACTGGAGTCGGTCAACGGTTTGTTGGCGTTGGCACGGTTCCTGCTTGATATATCCCCGAGTTGACTCGGCACCGAGCCGGGTTTTATTGTTAACCAACCCTACCTAAGCAAGCGTAATCAGGAGAGCCCCGAATGGCGAGCCCGAAAGATGTGATGAAGATGGTCGCGGACAACGAAGTCAAGTTCGTTGACTTCCGCTTTACTGACACCCGCGGCAAGGAGCAGCATGTCTCAGTGCCCGTCAGTGCGTTCGACGAGGATAAATTTGTGTCCGGTCACGCGTTCGACGGCTCGTCGATTGCTGGCTGGAAGGGCATCGAAGCCTCCGACATGCTGCTGATGCCGGATGCATCCACCGCCAACATGGATCCGTTCCGTGAAGAGCCGACGCTGATCCTGACCTGCGATGTTGTTGAACCTTCCGATGGCAAGGGCTATTCGCGTGATCCGCGCTCAATCGCCAAGCGTGGCGAGGCCTATCTGAAGTCCACCGGGCTGGGCGATACTGCCTACTTCGGTCCGGAGCCCGAGTTCTTCATCTTCGATTCGATCACCTGGAACGTGGACATGTCCGGTTGCAGCGTCAAGATCAGTTCGGAAGAGGCCAGCTGGTCAAGCGGCAAGGAATTCGAAGGCGGTAACCTGGGCCACCGCCCGGCGGTCAAGGGTGGCTACTTCCCCGTTCCTCCGGTCGATTCCTTCCAGGACATGCGCTCGGAGATGTGCCTCCTGCTCGAGCAGATGGGCATTCCGGTTGAAGTGCATCACCATGAAGTTGCCGGCGCAGGCCAAAATGAGATCGGCACCAAGTTCTCGACGCTGGTTCAGCGCGCGGACTGGACGCAGATGCTCAAGTACATCGTGCATAACGTTGCCTACAGCTACGGGAAGACCGCAACGTTCATGCCCAAGCCCATCGTCGGTGACAATGGCTCCGGCATGCACGTGCACCAGTCGAT
>JAURMJ010000083.1 GCA_030830765.1 Quisquiliibacterium sp. | reverse complement strand
GACGATGCAGGTCGGGCTGCGATCCGATGGACGGTTCATGCTTTATAACGGCGCGGTCGACATCGGTCAGGGAACCTACACAATCATGCCGCAGATTGTTGCCGATGCGATCGGTGTACCGGTCGCGCTGATTGATCAGGTGGTTTCGGATACCGACCTGACAACAGATGCTGGCAAGAGTTCCGCATCCCGGCAGACCTTTGTATCAGGCAATGCGGCGCGACTCGCAGGTCTGGATCTGCGCCACCGATTGCTGCAACTGCTCGGCCTGCCGCAGCAGGCAAGTCTGTCGGTGCAAGGGACCGAGTTGATCGGGACTTACGAGGGCGAGCATCGCAGCGTCGACTTGAGCGCGTTGCCGGTCGATGAACGGGGAGATATTGCCTCTGGCGAGGGTTATTTTGATCCTCCGACGGTACCGCTTGATGCCGATGGTCAGGGCGTGCCTTACGCAACCTACGGTTTTGCGGCGCAGTTTGCCGAGGTCGAGGTCGACATCGAGCTGGGGACTGTGCGCGTGTTGTCGATACATGCCGCTCACGATGTTGGCCGTGCGATCAATCCGACCCAGGTCGAGGGGCAGATCCACGGCGGCATCGCGCAGGGGCTCGGCCTGGCATTAATGGAGGAGTACCGGTCCGGACGCACTGACAATCTGCATGACTATCTGATTCCCACAGTGGGTGATATCCCGCCGATCACCGTGCATCTGATCGAAGCCAGCGAACCTCTCGGGCCGTTTGGTGCCAAGGGGGTTGGAGAACCCGCATTGGTTGCGACGGCGCCTGCAATCCTGAATGCGATTCATCATGCAACCGGGGTGCGCATGTCGCAGGTGCCGGTCACGCCAGATCGTTTGCGAGCGCAGTTGATTGGGACAGTGCGGACTGAGCACTCGGGGATGTCTGACTTCGGAGCAGCTCAATGACCAACCCGTCGGAACCCGATTCAGGCGCACCGCAGGAGCCGGTCAGTGCGGCAGGCGCAGCATCTGAACCCACGCCCGTGGTGCTTGAGAAGTCACGTCCGCCGCAGCGGATGGCTGCCGACAAGATCGAGTGCAATGCCTGCCCCGTGCTGTGTCAGATTTCTGCCGGACGCAGTGGCGCATGCGACCGATACGCCAATGTCGATGGCATGTTGACCAGAGTCGATCCGGTTTTGCTGATGCAGCGCGCACACAATGGGGGCGAGTCAACGCCGTTGGTGCAATTTGCGGCAAATGCCTCGCAGGATTCGTCGTCGCTGGTTGGTGATCAGCTGTTTCTGACCGGCGTTGGCGCAGGCACCACGTATCCGGACTATAAGCCCGCGCCATTCATTGTTTCCAGCCAGATCGATGGCGCAGAGACGGTGACCGTGGTGACCGAAGGCATCTTCAGCTATTGCAGTTTCCGGGTGAAGATCGATACCGATCGATTCCTGGGGCCTGAGCAGGCAACGGTGCGTCATCGCGGTGAGGCAGTCGGGCATGTCACCACTCAGGAATACGGCTCACAGTTTCTCTCGCTTGGCGGGGTCCATCATCTGACCGGTGGCAGCAAGCGAGAAGGGCGGATCAGTTGCGAGCTGATGATGGCGCTGGGCAATCGCCAGCCTGTCGAATTACAGATCGATGGCGGCGCGAATCTGCTGGTCCAGTCAGGCAAGCCGCCGATCGTCAACGGGGTCGAAGAGCAACGCATGCGGGTCGGATGCGGCTCAGCGACGATTGGCATTTTTGCCAAGCAGTGGTTTGGTCATGTCGATGAGGTTGTCGTCGTCGACGATCACATCACCGGCGTGCTCAGCGAGCATCAGGCCGGCAAGTGCCTGGATATGCCCGACTCCGGGATCAGGATGCGAGGACGCAAGTCGACACCGGGACGCTATTTCCAGGTGGCCAATCCGGGAACCGGCTGGGGCGGCACGGATATCACGGATCCGCTGACGATCATCGAATCCTGGGACCCTAAAATTGCCTGGCCGGGTTTGCGAATGTTGATGGTCTCGACCACGGGCGATGATTCGGCCTATTTCGTGCTGGACGAGCAATTACGGCCGACGCCTGCGCCGATGCCCGATGCAGTCAGGCTGGTGGTCGACCGGATTGGTGAGAACTGCGAGCCGTCATTGACGACGGTCCTGTTCGTCGCCGGGGCGGGTGGCAGCCTGCGTGCCGGCGTGACAGAAAACCCGGTTCGCCTGACCACTGCAGTGCGTGATCTGCTGGTCAGTGTCAGTTGCGGTGGCGCGCCTGCCTATATCTGGCCTGGCGGTGGAATCACGCTGATGGTCGACGTGGAGCGGATGCCGGCTGCAAGCTTCGGCTGGGTGCCGACGCCAGCCATTGTGGCTCCGCTCGAATTCACGATGCGTCTTGACGATTATCGCCGGCTCGGTGGGCACATGGATCAGATCCGGCCAGTCGAGCTGGCGCTTCAGGGGGCCCGGGTCTGCGTGTTGCCCTGGGATCCGTACAACAGCTGGCCGACAGACAACCTGTCCCAGGGCCGAGGTGGAGCGCGCTGAATGAGTGCAGCCTTCGCAACGCTTGGTCCGGGGCGCTGGCATTTCCAGCACGGTCCGATCGATCTGGTGATCGGCGCGGTCGGCCGGGCCGAGCAGATTGCGACTGCGCTTGAGCAGGCGTGGGGTCGTTTTGAAGGTCTGCTCGAAGAACTGGTTGCCGAGCTGCCATTATTGAGAAAACCCGTTGTCAGCGGGCGTTGCGAGCTGCGTGGGCCAGTTGCAAGACGCATGTGGGCGGCCTGTGAACCTTTCGCTCCCGAGTTTGTGACGCCGATGGCTGCCGTTGCGGGCAGCGTCGCCCAGGAAGTCATCCAGAGTTTTGAGCGGGATAGGATAGCGCGTGCATACGTCAACAATGGCGGAGATATCGCCCTATGGCTGGGACCTGATCAGCAGATGCGCATTGCGGTCGCCGCGCTTGCTGATCAGGAGTCTTCCGAGGGGAAAGCTGATACCTCGCTCGACAGTGTGCAGAGGCGGTTCAGTCTTTCAGTGCCTGGCACCGGATTGCCACCGGGTCAGCTGCCTGCCTGGCTGGATATTCATTCAGACAGTCCGGTGCGGGGTGTTGCCACCAGCGGCTGGCGTGGCCGCAGTCTGTCCCGAGGCATTGCTGATTCGGTCACGGTGCTCGCGCCCACTGCGTCGCAGGCTGATGTAGCCGCCACAATGATTGCCAACGCGATTGATTGCGAGCATGCGGCGATTGCCCGCTCTCCCGCATCAAAGGTTGTGGATTCCTCGGATCTTGGTGAACTGCTGGTGACGGTCTCGGTGGGTCCGTTACCCTTGGATTCGATCGAGCTGGCGCTCGATCGCGGAGTGACCTGTGCGCGCCGTCTTGTCACCCGTGGACTGATTGATTCGGCGCTGTTGTTGTTGCAGGGGCGATCCCGTATCGTCGCAAATCAATGAAGAAATTAGACATCAGAAAATTGCTGGTCAGCGTCGAGGAGACGCATCGCGAAATGGGACAAGGTATCAATCCGCCCACTCGCAAGGCGCTGGCCATTGCAGTGATCGCCAACCCTTACGCCGGGCAATATTCGGATTCGCTCGATGATCTGGTCGAGATCGGTGAAGCCTTGGGTGGGTTGCTTGGTGAGCGTTGTGTCCAGGCTCTGGGGATCGATCCTGCGCAGGCGCAAAGTTATGGCAAGGCCGCCATCGTCGGTGAAGCCGGCGAACTTGAGCATGCGGCGGCAATCCTGCACCCGAAGCTGGGAGCTCCACTGAGAAAAGCGGTTGAGAAGGGAGCAGCGCTGGTTCCTTCTGCCAAGAAGATGGGGGGGCAGGGCACACCCATTGATGTGCCGCTGGGACACAAGGATGGCGCTTACGTCCGTAGTCATTTCGATGGAATCGAGGCGCGGGTTGCCGACGCGCCCCGCGCCTCGGAAATTCTGGTTGCAGTCGCCGTGACCGACAGCGGTCGTCCGTTGCCGCGGGTCGGTGGTTTGAAGCATCACGAAGTCAAGGGTGAAGACGGACTGCGTTGAGATCCAACGCGATTAAATAAAAGACTTTTAGGGGGAGATCGAAAATGAAACGATTGTTACTGACAACGGGTCTGGTGCTTTCCTGCGTGGCGGGAGTTGTGAATGCTCAGACGATCAAGATCGGGGAATTGAACACCTACAAAAAATTCCCGGCATTCCTGGACCCGTACAAGAAGGGCTGGACGCTTGCCCTTGATGAGATCAATGCCGGCGGCGGCCTGCTCGGGCGCAAGGTCGAGGTGATTTCTCGCGAAGATAACGGCGTACCGGGCGATGCAGTGCGCGCCGCAGAGGAACTGGTTTCGCGGGAAAAGGTTGATGTCTTGTTCGGCACTTTCCTGTCCCATATCGGTCTGGCAGTCACTGACTTTGCCAAGCAGCGCAAAGTCGTCTTCCTGGCCGCCGAACCCTT
>JAURMJ010000082.1 GCA_030830765.1 Quisquiliibacterium sp. | reverse complement strand
TGCGCCACTGGTCATCACGTCATCGACGAGTATGACTCGTGCACCCGCAAAGACCGGATCCACACCGAAAGCCCCGGCCAGATTCGACAGTCGGCTGGCAAGCGGAAGCGCGGATTGTGCAGGCGTGTCGCGCAGGCGTGTGACCCCCCGGATGAACAGCCTGACCCGGTGCACTCGGGCGATCTCGCGTGCCATGCGTTCGGACTGATTGAAACCGCGGGATGCCAGACGTTTGGGGGCCAGTGGAACTGCGGTCAGCACGGTTGGCAGCGTCGCCTTGCAAGGCGGCAGTCGCTGCGCCAACAGATTTCCGAGTGCGTCGGCCAGGGCCAGTTGATGACCAAACTTCAGGGCCTGAATCAGTCGATCAAGCGGCGCGGCGTAGTCTGCCAACACGATGCTTTGGTCAAAGGCAGGTGGCCTGATGCGACATGCCGCGCAGATCCGCTCGGTCGAGTGATCGCCGCTCATTGAACCCGTTTGCGACGTCGGTGGTAATTTCAGGCCGCAGCTACTGCAGCGAAGGCTTGATGCGCCCGGCAAGCTGGCGATACAGCCGGCGCAGATCCCTGTCTCGGAGGTCTTGAGATCGAGTGAGCACACGGCGCAGTTGCGCGCCAGCCAGGCATCGAAAAATCCACGAAGGCAGTGCCTGATTCCGCTTTCTCCAACGCGTGGGGCTGCCATCGGAGCTACTGGCTGCGACTGAGAGTCATTCATCAGGCCAAGATTAGCGTCCCAGTTCTATACTTGAGCGGCAATGAATGAAACATCAGATCTAGATCGCAAAGCCGTGCGCCTGCAGTTTTCCCGTCGCACCGGGCGGATCTCTCAGGCAGATTTCCTGTTGCGAGACATCGAGGGACGGATGGTCGAACGGCTGGACCTGGTCCGAGTGGCGCCGCGCCATGTCCTGGATGCCGGGTGTGGGCTGGGAGCCGGTGCCGCGCGTCTGCAGCAGCGTTATCCGCAAGCCCGGGTCATGGGTATTGATCTGGCAGATGCGATGGTGTTCAGGGCGGCGCAATTGCACGGCGAGCTGGCTCGCAGGTCATTTTCCGAGCGGCTGCGCAAGCTTTTCGGGGCGGGTGCCACGGACGTCCAGGTCCCGGATTTCGCCGTCGCGGACGCTGCACGTCTGCCGGTGCGCAATTCGACATTCGACCTGGTCTGGTCGAATCTAGCCCTGCATTGGTTCGGCGATCCTGCCCCGCTTTTCGAGGAGTGGCGTCGGGCCATGCAGCCTGGTGCGCTGCTGATGTTCAGCACCTTCGGCGCCGACACGCTCACTGAATTGCGCAATGCTGGAATAGTCGTGCCGGGATTTGCGGACTTGCATGACCTCGGCGATGCGCTGCTGGTCTCGGGTTTTTCGGGCCCGGTCATCGATGCCGAGCGACTCAGGATCACCTGGACTGACCCGGGAAAGTTGTTGAGCGAACTGCGCGCATTCGGGGGTTGGGCAGCAGGAAGGCGAGGTGGGGGCCTGCGTGGGCGGAAACTGCGCGCTGCCCTGATCGATCAGATTGCGGCCCTGGCTGATTCTGACGGGTGTATTTCAGTCAGCGTTGAAGTCGTTTTCGGGCATGCGTGGGTTCCAGAGAAGGTCGCCCTGCCGGCAGGGTACGCGCCGATCCGTTTCGAGCGAGGCGGCACCGCGTGACCCTCAGTGACAGAGGCACTGGATGTCAGCTCGTGCTTTCACCGTGATCTGCTCTGCGCGGATCGCACATGATTTGGTGTTCGAAACCGCTCGATCATATAATGCGCGGCTGGGAGCGTTTTGGGGCGGCAGTGCTGCTCGTCGGTGAGTTGCAGAACAGGGTGTGCTCCGTGCGGTACAAGTGGACTCATTCTCAGCAGAACGGCGAACACCACTGGATGCTGAAGCGTAACTGTGCGTTGTCTCCAAAGCAGCTCGCTTACTGCTTTTGCGGCCTGGGTCTACTTTCGTTTTTGGTGGCCTCGTTCTTTGCATCGCAGGGCGTGTGGATGGTTCTTCCTTTCACCTGCCTGGAGGTGACCGTGTTGGGCGTGGCGTTTTTCGTTTACGCCCGTCACGCGGCGGATTACGAAAAAATTATTTTTTCGCCCGGCCGGCTGGTCGTCGAAAGAGCGCTCGGCAAGGGATTGGATCGTGTCGAGTTGGAGCCGGCATGGTTGCGGGTGGAGTACGGCGGGCCGCAGGATTCGTCGGTGACCTTGGTCGCTGCCGGGGCACGTCTGGCCGTGGGGCGGTATGTTCCTGCGGCACAAAGGTTGGAATTTGCGCGAGAGTTGCGCGAAACGCTTGTCAGGCGCTTGCCGGACATGCGTCAAAGGAAGCACGAAGATTAACGACTCGGCTTTGGTGAAGGCATGATCAGCAAGAACTTGAAGATCTGGGCGGTATCAGCCGCGTCCTCCGTTTTGGCAAACGTTGCCTTGGCAGCGCCCGATATGCCGGGAGGCCCGCGCAATGGGCAGTGGACCCTGACGGAGCCAGCTACGGCGTCTGCGCGTGCGCAGGCCGACCTGCATGTCTGGTTGATGTGGCTGTGTGTGATCATCTTCATCGGCGTCTTTTCGGTGATGTTTTATTCGATCTGGGCACATCGCAAGTCGCGTGGTTTCAAGCCCGCGGACTTTCACGAGAGCACCTCAGTCGAAATCGCCTGGACCATCATCCCGTTCATCATCGTGGTTGGCATGGGAGTCGTGGCGACCGGGGAGGTGGTCTCGCAGAAGGACACCTCGAATGCGGACATTACGGTCAAGGCCGTGGGCTACCAGTGGAAATGGGGTTACGAGTACATCAATGGCACGGGCGAGGGTATTTCGTTCCTGTCCACACTTGCCACGCCCCGAGACCAGATTGACGACAAGGCGTTCCCCGGAGCCCGGGCGCGCCGAGAAGCCAATCCCTACTACCTGATGGAGGTCGACAACCCGCTGGTGGTTCCGGTCAACAAGAAGGTGCGTATCGTGACTACGGCCAACGACGTGATCCACTCCTGGTATGTGCCCGCGCTCGGCGTCAAGCAGGACGCGATTCCAGGCTTCGTCCGTGACGCCTGGTTCCGGGCAGAGAAGGTCGGAACCTTCCGCGGAGAGTGCGCTGAGCTGTGCGGCAAAGAACATGCCTTCATGCCCATTGTTGTCGAGGTCAAGTCCGAGGCTGACTATGCCAAGTGGGTTGAGGCCAAGCAGAAAGAAATGGCTGCTTCCCGCGACGATCCAAATAAGGAATGGCAACTGGCCGAACTGAGCGCGCGGGGCGAGAAGGTCTATGCCAGCAACTGCGTAGCCTGCCATCAGGCGACGGGCAAAGGCGTGCCGGGCGCCTTCCCGGCGCTGGCAGGCTCAAAGGTTGTGCTTGGTCCGCAGCAGGGTCAAATCGAGCTGATGCTCAAAGGCCGTACTGGAACGGCGATGGCTTCGTTTAAACAGCTCTCCGACGTCGAGCTTGCTGCAGTGATTACCTACACGCGCAATGCCTGGACGAACAAGGCGGATGACAATATCGTGCAGCCCAAAGAGGTTCTGGCTGCGCGCGGCAAATGATTGCGCTGTTTTTTGGCGCAAACTGTCTTACACGAATTCAATTTAGATTGACTGCAGGAGTGCAACGATGAGTGCAGTACTCGATGATCACGCCAGCCATGACCATGACCACGGCCACCCGCACGGCTGGCGGCGCTGGGTGTATGCCACCAATCACAAAGACATCGGAACGCTGTACCTCTGGTTCTCGTTCACGATGCTGATTGTCGGGGGGCTCAACGCCCTGCTGCTGCGTTCTGAGCTTTTCCAGCCGGGCTTGCAGATCGTCAACCCTGAATTCTTCAATCAGCTCACCACGATGCACGGTCTGATCATGGTGTTCGGGGCGATCATGCCGGCGTTCGTCGGGTTCGCGAACTGGCAGATCCCGCTGATGATCGGCTGTTCGGACATGGCGTTTGCGCGTATGAACAACTTCAGCTTTTGGCTGCTGCCGGTCGCGGCAGCCCTGCTGATGGTCTCCTACCTGGTTCCCGGGGGGGCGACAGCCGCCGGCTGGACGCTTTATGCGCCGCTCTCCGTGCAGATGGGACCCGGCATGGACCTCGCGATCTTCGCCGTCCACATCATGGGCGCCAGTTCGATCATGGGCTCCATCAACATCGTCGTCACGATTTTGAACATGCGCGCACCTGGGATGACCCTGTTCAAGATGCCGCTGTTTGTCTGGACCTGGCTGATCACGGCCTATTTGCTCATCGCGGTCATGCCGGTGCTTGCAGGCGCGATCACGATGATTCTGACCGATCGCCATTTCGGCACCTCGTTCTTCAATGCGGCCGGCGGCGGTGATCCGGTGATGTACCAGCACATTTTCTGGTTCTTCGGGCATCCGGAGGTCTACATCATGATCCTCCCGGCCTTCGGGATTGTCAGTGAGATCATCCCGACCTTTGCCCGCAAGCGGCTGTTCGGCTACAGCTCGATGGTGTACGCGACCGCCTCCATCGCCGTGCTTTCGTTCATCGTCTGGGCGCATCACATGTACACCACCGGCATGCCGGTGACCGGTCAGCTGTTCTTCATGTATGCCACCATGCTGATCGCCGTCCCAACGGGCGTGAAGATCTTCAATTGGCTCGCGACGATGTGGCGTGGTTCAATGACTTTCGAGACGCCGATGCTCTTTGCAATCGGTTTCATCTTCGTGTTCACGATGGGCGGCCTGACCGGGATCATTCTGTCGGTGGCTCCGCTCGATCTGCAGTTACATGACACGTATTACGTTGTCGCCCACTTCCACTATGTGTTGGTCGCCGGCTCCTTGTTTGCATTGTTCGCGGGAACCTACTATTGGCTGCCGAAGTGGACTGGGCACATGTACGACGAAAAGCTTGGCCAGTGGCACTTCTGGTTGAGCCTGATCACCTTCAACATCACGTTCTTCCCGATGCATTTCCTCGGGCTGGCTGGCATGCCGCGTCGCTACGCTGATTACGCAATGCAGTTTGCCGACTTCAATGCCATTGTGACGATCGGTGCGTTCGGATTCGGGCTCTCGCAGCTCGTGTTCCTGGCTGCAATCATCAAGTGCATCAAGGGCGGTGAAAAGGCGGCGGACAAGCCCTGGGAGGGCGCGCAAGGACTCGAATGGACTATTCCGAGCCCGGCGCCTTTCCATACCTTCGAAACGCCGCCGAAGGTCGACTGAGAGGATTCGCCGGGCTCTCGCGAGCCTGGCGCTGATTGGGCAATCGTTGATGTCAACCGAGAAATCCAACCTCAGAACTGCGCTGGTGCTGGCCACCGTTGCGCTGGCGTTTTTCGCCGGCGTGATCGCCAAACACTGGTTCTTCGGCTGATCCAGTTCGTTGATGCTTGTCTCTTGACCCAGCATGCCACTTCTCAAATCTGACAATCCCGCCCCGGCACTGAACCTGCGCATGATGGGCAAGCTCATCGTGATTGCGGTTGCGATGTTCGGGTTTGGATTTGCAATGATCCCGATCTATCGGGCGATCTGCGAGATCACAGGCGTCGGCCTGCTCACGCAAAGGGACGCAGAGGCGCAGGCATTCGTCGCGAACACGCAGGTCGATACCTCCCGGACAATCACAGTGGTGTTCGACGCGAACAGCCACGGAGCCTGGCAGTTTCGGCCTGAAAAGCGTTCGCTGCAGGTTCATCCAGGTGAGCTTGTCACCGTTGCCTACGATCTGGTCAACACCCAGGCTCGCTCGACTGTTGGACAAGCCATCCCCAGCTATCTGCCGTCGGTTGCAGCTTCAAGCTTCAAAAAGCTGGAGTGTTTCTGCTTCAAGCAGCAGGCGCTCGGGCCAAACGAATCAAGGCGATTTCCGGTGGTCTTTGTGATCGACCCGAAATTGCCCAAAGATGTTGGCACGATCACGCTGTCCTATGCATTTTTTGAAATAGGCAGTATTACCGAACCCAAGCGCTCCAGTTTGCGCGATCTGATTCCACCGATGCTGGCTGGAAACCTTCAGATTCGTCCCGCCAAGGAGAAAGTCTGATGGCATCGGGACTGCGCGACGCGGCCAGACGGAATGGCAGCTTCATCGAAACAGTCAAGGCGGTTGGAGCGTCGTTTTTTGGCGTGCGGGGAGGCCGGGCGCATATGGATGATCTGGCGCGCCTTAATCCAGTTCACGTGATCATCGTCGGGCTTGTGCTGGGGGCCTTGTTTGTACTGTCGCTGGTTTTGATCGTCAAGCTGGTAGTCGCTTGATCTTAAATTCGGGTCTTAAGAGGGAAAGGTAAAACAATGGGCGCAACGAACAGTCAGGGAGCACCGTACTACTACGTGCCCTCCCCATCGAAGTGGCCAATCGTCGGGTCGATTGCGCTGACATTCTTCGGCTTTGGCATGGCATCCTGGGTTAACAGTGCGTCTTGGGGTTTCCCCATGTTCGCGATTTCTCTTGCCATCCTGACGTACATGATGATCGGCTGGTTCGGAGAGGTGTCGCGCGAATCCGAGAGTGGGATGTACAACCAACGGGTCGATCTCTCGTTCCGGTGGAGCATGAGCTGGTTCATTTTCTCGGAGGTGATGTTTTTCGGGGCATTCTTCGGTGCGCTTTATTACGCGCGGGTGATTTCAATGCCCTGGCTCGGTGACCTCGATCACAAGTCGATCCTTTGGCCCGACTTCGCGGCTGTCTGGCCAAATCGTGGTCCTGCGGGCGACGTATCGGTGTTCCAGACCATGGGGCCGTGGCCGATTCCGACCATCAATACCGCGCTGTTGCTGGCCTCGGGAGTCACCCTCACCATCGCGCACCATGCACTGAAGGAAAACAAGCGGTCGTCGACCAGCTTCTGGTTGTTCCTGACTATTCTCCTCGGAGCGGTCTTCCTGTGCTTCCAGGGCTACGAGTACTATCACGCGTACAACGATCTGAACCTGAAGCTGACATCAGGCATCTTCGGCTCGACCTTTTTCATGCTGACGGGTTTCCACGGATTCCACGTGACTGTCGGCGCGATCATG
>JAURMJ010000081.1 GCA_030830765.1 Quisquiliibacterium sp. | reverse complement strand
GTAGAATTTGAGATCCCTCGCCCGTTTTTCTCCAGGCTGACCATGACCCAGATGATCTCGACGAATCCGACCCAGCCTTCGAGCAGTCATCCTACAGGGCTGCACTACCAGAGCGGCTTTGGCAACGAGTTCGCCACGGAAGTTTTGCCTGGCGCTTTGCCGGTTGGTCGCAATTCACCGCAGCGCTGTGCTTATGGGCTGTATGCCGAGCAGATCTCAAGTACCGCGTTCACCGCGCTGCGGGGTGCCAACCGTCGCACCTGGACATATCGGATCCGACCCGGTGCTGTTCATGGGCAATTTCGGCGTGTCGAATCGCCGACGCTGAGCAGCCGTGCCCCGGAAGGTCCGACCACACCGGAACGTCTGCGCTGGAGTCCATTGGCGATACCTGGCGCACCGACTGATTTTGTTGAGGGCCTGTTGACGATGGCCGTCACCGGAGATGCCCGGGCAATGAGCGGTTGCGCGATCCATGCCTACTCAGCCAACCGCTCGATGAACGATCGTTTCTTCTACGACGCCGACGGGGAGCTGTTGATTGTTCCCCAGCAGGGCAGGCTGCGCCTGCTGACTGAGCTTGGCATCCTTGAGATTGAGCCGCAGGAGATTGCGGTCATTCCGCGCGGCATGCGCTTTCGCGTCGAATTGCCTGATCTGAAGTCCGAGGGCGGCGCGCTTGATGGCGTGCGCGGCTACATCTGCGAGAACTTCGGCGCCCCCTTCCGGTTGCCCGATCTTGGTCCGATCGGCTCGAATGGTCTGGCCAATCCTCGGGACTTTCTGGCACCAGTGGCCTGGTACGAGGATCGCACGGGGGACTTCGAGCTTGTCTGCAAGATGGATGGTGCGCTGTGGTCAGCGCCAATCGGGCATTCGCCGCTTGATGTGGTCGCTTGGCACGGCAATTCGACACCGTACAAGTACGACCTGCGTCGCTTCAATGCGATCGGTTCGATCAGCTACGACCACCCGGATCCTTCGATCTTCCTGGTGCTGCAGTCGCAGTCAGACACGCCGGGCGTGGATACGATCGACTTCGTGATTTTCCCGCCGCGCTGGCTGGCGGCAGAAAACACGTTCCGGCCGCCCTGGTTCCATCGCAACATCGCCAGCGAGTTCATGGGGCTCATCCATGGTGTCTATGACGCAAAGGCCGAAGGCTTCACGCCTGGCGGCGCGTCGCTGCACAACTGCATGAGCGGCCATGGCCCGGACGAAGAGACCTTCCGCAAGGCCAGTGCTGCCGATACCAGCGTGCCGCACAAGGTGGTCGACACAATGGCCTTCATGTTCGAGACCCGGACGTTAATCTGTCCGACCGAGCAGGCACTGGCTCTGCCGAGTCTGCAGCCTAACTACTGGCAGTGCTGGCAGGGCCTGCAGGCTCATTTCGATCCGGATCAACGCTGAACGTTTCAGGATGTAACAGGGTCATCGACTTGTTAATCGAATCGGTCCGAAGACCTGAGTCAGCGCCGAAAGCTGCCAGAATAGGCTTGGATGGCTTTGCTTCTCAGGCGCAATCCAGATTGGTTAAAGCGCAACTACCGGAAGGTCTTCGCAAATGAAACTTCATCGATCGCCAATTTCTCGTGCGGCGCTGCGCATCGCGGCACTGACCAGTCTTGCCGGGCTGGCTGCTTGCGCCACGACACCCACTGGCCCCAGCATGATGGTATTGCCCGGGTCGGGGAAATCCTTCGATCAGTTCCGGTTTGACGATGCATCCTGCCGTCAGTACGCCGACCAGCAGATCGGCGGTTCTGCTGCCGCCAAGGCGGCTGAACAGCAGGCGGTGCAAAGTGCCGTCATTGGAGCGGCGGTCGGCGCCCTCGCGGGGGCGGCTCTTGGCGGCTCCCGGGGTGCTGGCGTGGGCGCTGGCACCGGACTGGTCGTCGGATCTGCAGTTGGAAGCAGTGAGGCCAACGCAAGCGGGTATGCGGCGCAGCGGCGCTACGACCAGGCCTATGTGCAATGCATGTATGCAGCCGGTCACAAGGTTCCCGTGTCAGGAAACATGAACAGTTCGCGCAGTGGCTCATCGAAGCCGTCGGCACCTCGATTGCCCTCGATGGCTGTACCTGCGCCCCCGCCGCCGGGTGCGCCGCCACCGCCGCCCCCGGGATCGATGCGCTGAGCCCGCTCGGCGCGGATCTTTTAGATGCAGCAGATCCGGCCCGACAGACCGGACTTTCCCTGGCTGGCCGGTTTGAACGAGGCGCAGCGGCGCGCCGCAGGCTTTGGGCAACGCGCTGCCGTTGATGGATCGTTCGAGGCGGGTCCGCTGCTGGTGATTGCAGGGGCCGGAACCGGCAAGACCTCCACAATTGCACACCGTGTTGCCCATCTGGTGGCCAACGCGGTGGATCCGTCCAGAATCCTGCTGATCACCTTCAGTCGCCGCGCAGCGCTCGAGATGACGCGGCGGGCACAGCGGCTGGCTGCTCAGGCGTTCATCTCGAAACCGATACCCGAGTGGCAATCGGCATTGGCTTCATCGGAGGGGCGCATCACCCGGTCCGTGACGAGCCAGACTGCAATGATTTCAGGCCAGGGGATGCTTGATTCGCCGCCGGCGATCGGACCTCGGTCTTCGCCGCAGCCTGGTGGGCAGGCTGAACTCAGATTGCCCTGGGCCGGTACTTTCCACTCGATCGCCGCTCGCCTGCTGCGCCAGTACGCGGCGCACCTTGGGTTGCCACCGCAGTTCGGCATTCTGGATCGATCCGATGCGGCTGATCTGCTGGATCTGATCCGCCATGAACAAGGGCTCTCCGACTTGGCTCGCCGCTTCCCCCGCAAGGACACCTGTCTGGCGATCTACTCGCGCCGGGTCAACAGCGGCTGGTCGCTGGAGCGTGTGCTGCAGCAGGCCTATCCGTGGTGCCTGGAATGGGCTGTGCAACTGGGCGGTCTTTATCGCGAATATGTCGTGCGCAAGCAGGCCAACGGGCTGCTCGACTATGACGACCTGTTGCTCTGGTGGGAGGCTGCGATGGCAGATCCGGTCTTTGCCGCACGGATCGGGTCGCGCTTCGACCATGTGTTGGTTGACGAATACCAGGACACCAATACGCTGCAGGCCCGCATTCTTCTGGCGATCAAACCGGACGGCAAGGGGCTTATGGTTGTCGGCGATGATGCCCAGTCCATCTACGCGTTTCGCGCGGCCGATGTTGGCAACATCCTGGAGTTTCCTGAGCGGTTTTCGCCGACTGCGCAGCGCATCACGCTTGAGGAAAACTACCGATCGCTGCAACCGGTCTTGAATCTGGCCAATGCGCTGATCGGTGAAGGGGTTAGGCAGTATCCAAAGACCTTGCGCGCCACGCGCGCCGGTGGACAGATGCCCAGGCTGGTCACGGTCCTTGATGATCGTGCCCAGGCCGATTGGGTCATCGCGCAGGTACTCGCGCAGCGGGAGGCTGGGGTGGCGCTGCGTCGTCAGGCTGTGCTGTTTCGCAGCGCGCACCACAGTGATCTGCTTGAGATCGAACTGACCCGCAGAAACATCCCCTACGTCAAGCATGGGGGCCTGCGTTTTCTGGAGGCCGCGCATGTGAAGGATCTCATTGCCGTGCTGCGATGGGCGCACAATCCGCGTGATGCGCTGGCCGCATTCCGGGTCCTGCAGCTGCATCAAGGCATGGGCCCGGCCAATGCGCATCGCTGCCTGGCGCATCTGTCTCGGACCTGGCAGGGGCAGGCCCGCGGCCCGGCTGCTGATCAATCAGGCCAAAGCCCGTCAGACGATCAAGATCCAAAAGCGCGCGCGACAGCGACCGAATTCATCCACGGCAGCAGCTTCGAGGCCTTGGCCGGGTTTACGCCGCCCCCGGCTGCCGCGCCCGAGTGGGCGGACTTTGTCGCGCTGATGAGCGCGATTGGCGCAGGCGATGTGCGCTGGCAGGGACAGCTCGAGCAGATTCGCCGCTGGTACCAGCCGGTTCTGGAGCGACGCCACGATGATGCGGCTGTTCGTGCGGCGGACCTCGACATGCTCGAGCTGATCGGCCTGCGCTTTGGCAGCCGAGAGCAGTTTCTCACCGAGCTTGCGCTTGATCCGCCGCAGGCCACTGGCGATCTGGCCGGTGAGCCGCTGCGTGATGAGGATTATCTGATTCTGTCCACCGTGCATACGGCCAAGGGCCAGGAATGGGATGCCGTTTATCTGCTGAATGTGGCCGATGGCAATTTCCCGAACGAATACGCGACCGGCGATCCGGTCGCGATCGAGGAGGAGCGGCGACTGCTTTATGTCGCCATTACACGGGCCCGTGACACCTTGCAGTTGATTGAACCGATGCGTTACTACGTGACCGGTCAGGCGCGACACGGTGCCGCGCATGTGCATGGCGCTCGCAGTCGTTTTCTTTCGTCTGCGGTCCTGGCCTGTCTTGAACAGCATTCCCCGCCGTTGGGCGATGCGTTCGCGGGTTCGCAGCCTGGAACAGGGGCGGAGGACGGACTGCAAGCCGATGAGCAGGCTTTGGCTGGCGGAACCCACGATCCGAGCGCTGCCGCCGATGGCACACTTCCGAGCATCGACATCGCGCGACGCATGCTTTCGATGTGGTGATCCAGATTCGGCTAAAGTTCCAGAACACTTCGACAAGGAGCCGATATGACTGAACAGAATCTGGCATCGCAGCTTCAAGGGGGCTGCCTGTGTGGAGCGATCCGATACCAGGTGAACCAGCCGCTGGACAAGATCATTCTTTGTCATTGCACAGACTGTCAGAAGGCGTCAGGAACCGGTGCAAGCGCCAATACCGTGGTGCCCTCGGATCGCCTCGAGATCACAAAGGGCACCCCCAAGATCTTCTCCAAGATCGTCGACAGCGGCAGCACACTGCATCGTGCATTCTGTGCCGACTGCGGTTCGCCGATCTACACGCGCCGAGCGCACATGCCCGAGGTCAGTGTTCTCAAGGTCGGGACGCTGGATGATTCGAACGGGATGCAGGTCGTGATGAATATCTGGATGCAAAGCGCCCGACGCTGGGATCATCTCGATCCGGGAGTCGAGCAGCATGCGCAGAACCGGCCGATGCCGCAAAAGAGCTGATCGCCCGTCTGGGCTTCGCTGATCGCCCGGTCGGGCTTCACTATTCATGGGTCAGAGCCGATGAGTCATAGAATTTTTACTGCCTGCCTGGGAACCGAGAGCAATTCGTTCTCGCCGATTCCTACTGGCATGAGCATCTTCGAGGGCGCCATGCTGGTGCGTGGCGGCAAGCATGGCGATAAGCCTTCGCTGTTCGGCCTGCCGCTGGTGATCTGGCGCGAACGCGCCAAGGCCTTGCAATGGGAGGTCATTGAGGGCCTGGCCGCATTCGCCACACCCGCTGGCGACACCACGCGCGGCACCTACGAAGCCTTGCGCGACGAAATTCTCGCCGATCTGCGCGCCGCAATGCCCGTTGATGCGGTGCTGCTGAATCTGCACGGCGCGATGATCGCCGATGGCTATCCGGACGCCGAGGGCGATCTGCTGGCCCAGGTCCGCGAGCTGGTCGGTCCGGATGTGCTGATCGCCTGCGAACTGGATCTGCATTGCCACTTGACCGGGCTGAAAGTGGCCAGCGCCGACCTGATGGTGATCTTCAAGGAGTATCCGCACGTCGACGTTGCTGAACGTGCTCAGGAGGTTTTTGACCTGGTCGTGCGTACACTGGCCGGCGAAGTGCATCCGGTGATGTCGGTGCATGACTGCGGGATGTTGGGGGTCTATCCGACGACCAGAGAGCCGATGATCAGCATCGTTGCGCGAATGCAGGCGCTCGAAAAAGAGCCCGGCGTGTTGTCGGTGTCGCTCGCTCATGGTTTCCCGTGGGGCGACACACCTGAGGTTGGAACGCGGGTGCTTGTCGTCACCGACCGTGATGAGCAAAAGGGACTCGACATTGCCCGCGACCTCGGGCAGCAGGTCTGGGACTCCCGCTTCGCGATCGTGCCGCCGTTTGTCGGGATCGACGAAGCGCTCGATCATGTGATGGCACAGGCGCCCGATGGCCGTCCTTTTGTGCTGGCAGATACCGCCGACAATCCGGGCATCGGTTCTCCGGGCGACTCGACCTTCATGCTGCACAGGGTGCTTGAGCGTGGCCTGGGCGGTATTGCCTTGTCGCCGCTCTGGGATCCGGTTGCAACCGCGGTCGCCTTCGACGCCGGGGTCGGCGCGCGCTTTGCAATGCGGATCGGTGGCAAGCTGGGACCGGCCTCGGGCGATCCCATCGATGTTCAGATTGAGGTCAAGGCGCTGGTGCAGCGGGCCCGTCAGCCCTTCGGAGGGACCATGGCTTCGCTTGGCGATCTGGCCTGGCTGCGAATCGCCGGCGACAGCGATGACAATGCAGTTGATGTTGTCGTCAACAACTACCGGGTGCAAAGTTTTCATCCAGACTGTTTCAGAGCAGCCGGGATCGATCCATCGCGGTATCGCGCGCTGATCGTCAAATCCACGCAGCATTTTCATGCCGGGTTTGCGCCGATCGCCCGCGAGATTCTTTATGTGTCTGCGCCCGGATCTGCGTCAATGGACATGACAGGTCTGCCCTATCGGAATGTCACACGGGCCTTATGGCCGCGTGTCAGTGATCCTCATCAATGACGGCGCTGCGTGGGTTTCGCGCAGCCGCTAGCCGTGTAGTCCAGGAGCCATGAATGACTGTTAATGAAAATCCCCGTGATCCCACACAGGATCTTCTGATCGAACGCATTGGCGCGGTCGTGCGCGTCACGATCAATCGCCCGCAATCACGCAATGCAATGACTTTTGCGATGTACGAGGGCATTGCAAAGACCATCCGTGAGGTCGATGCCGACCCATCGGTCCGGGTGCTGCTGATCATCGGTGCCGGTGGCAAGGCCTTTGCTGCCGGAACCGATATTTCCGAGTTCAAGGCCTTCACGTCGCCACAGCACGCGATCGACTATGAAAAGCGGATCGGCAAGATTCTGGACCTTCTCGAAGAATGCCGTGTCCCGACGCTGGCTGCCATAGGCGGTGCCTGTACCGGCGGTGGGCTGGGTATTGCGGCCTGTTGCGATGTCCGTATTGCCACCGCCGATTCGCGTTTCGGTCTGCCGATTGCACGCACGCTGGGCAATTGCCTGTCGCTCGAGAGCCATGTGCGATTTGTGGGCTTGATGGGGCCTGCCCGGGTCAAGGACATGGTACTGACGGCAAGACTGTTCGGTGCCCAGGAAATGCAGTACGCCGGCATGCTCAGCGAGATCGTGCCCGATTACGACACGCTGACGGTGCGGGCGATGGAACTGGCTACAGCGATCGCCGGTCAGGCACCCATCACAATGCGGGTGACCAAGCAGGCGCTGCGTGCCATGCGTCCGGCGCTGGACGAGGAACTCGAACAAAAGCTGATCCTGTCGGCTTACATGTCCAACGACTTTGCCGAAGGGGTCGATGCGTTCCTGAACAAGCGCGCGCCAAATTGGACGGGTACCTGAGCAATCCGAAGGCAGGGCTCATGGCGCTGTCTGAGCGTCTGTCACAGGCAGGCCTTCGGGTAACATCCGCGCTGATGCCTCGTCTGCAGCTGTCTGGCTTTCAATGCGGACGCGCAACGGGACGAACCGCGTTGCGACCCGATCGCAGCGGGCGTTTTCTTGAAAGAATTACATCGCGGAGGTTCACTTGCAGGTTGTCTGTCTGGATATGGAAGGCGTGCTCGTTCCCGAGATCTGGATCGAGTTTTCCAAGCGCACCGGGATCAAGGATTTCTCGCGCACCACACGCGATGAGCCCGATTACGACAAGCTGATGCAGTTTCGCCTGAAGCTGCTCGACAGCCACGGGCTCAGATTGCCCGATATCCAGAAGGTCATCGACGGGATGGGTCCGCTGCCCGGTGCACGTGAATTTCTCGACGATCTGCGTGGCCGCTATCAGGTGGTGATTCTGTCGGACACGTTCTATGAGTTTGCTGATCCGCTGATGCGGCAACTCGGCCGTCCGACCCTGTTCTGCCACCGGCTTGAAGTGGCCGATGACGGCAAGGTAACCAACTACCGGCTGCGTATGCCTGACCAGAAGCGGGCCGCGGTCAATGCGTTGCGCGGCCTGAACTTCCAGGTCATGGCAGCTGGTGATTCCTATAACGATACGGCCATGCTCGGAGCCGCGCATGCGGGCTTCTTCATCCATGCGCCGGCCACCATCACCGCGCAGTTTCCACAGTTCCCGGTCACCAACAGCTACAGCGAGCTGACCGCTGCGATCGATGCCGCTGCCGCGCGTTTGAAGGCTGAAGCGAACTGATCGATCCGTCCTGGTCCGCGTCGGGGTGAGTCTTAACATGCATCAGAGCGTTGACTTTTGCCGATTCAGATCAGCGTTTGGCATGTTGGCTGTTGTCGCGGTGCTGGCCGGTTGCGCAGCGACCGGTGGTTCGAATCAGTCAGTCAGTTCGGGACAAAAGGCAGGCGCAGAACAGCCGCCGACTGCGCAGGATGCGATTGCGGTCAGTGCTCACCCGCTGGCCACCGCTGCAGCGCTCGAAATGCTGGATGCTGGCGGTACGGCGGTTGACGCCGCGATCGCCACCCAGATGGTGCTTGGTCTTGTTGAGCCGCAGTCTTCCGGACTGGGCGGTGGCAGCCTGCTGATGTATTGGGATGCTTCGACCCGCAAATTGAGCAGTCTGGATGGATTGGCGGCAGCGCCGGCAGCGGTCTCGCCGGCAATCCGTTTCGGTCCTGACGGGCGCAGGCTTTCCTCAGAGGAATTTGCCAGAAGCGGGCGCTCGGTTGGCGTGCCTGGTACCTTGCAGCTGATGCAGATGGCGCATCAGCGTCACGGGCGATTGGCCTGGGCGCGCCTGTTCGAACCGGCGATCCGCCTGGCGATCGAGGGTTTCCCGATGCCGCGCTACCTGCATTCGATCCTGGCAAAGCCGGGAGCCGAAAAGGCCCATGCAGCGCTCTCAGAGCTGTATTTCGACCCGCAAGGCAAGGTCTTGCCGATTGGCGCCACGGTGCGCAATCTGGCCTATGCGCAGACGATGCGCGCGATTGCGACCGAAGGCGCACGCACCTGGCTTGCCGGCGAAGGGGCAAGACAGATTGTTGCAGCCGTTCGTGCCCATCGTCTTGCTGGCGTGCTGACCGAACAGGATATCCGCGACTACCGGCCCGTCGAGCGCGAACCCTTGTGCGCGCCTTTCCTGGTTTATCGGGTCTGCAGTTTTGCACCGCCGTCTTTTGGGGGGGTCGTTGTGCTGCAGATGCTGCAGATGCTCGAGGCACGCGCTCCGCAGGCTTATGCCTTTGAAGACTCCGATTTCTCTCATGTGTACGCCGAGGCGGGCCGACTGGCCCAGGCTGAGCGTCGTCGTTGGATTGGGGATCCGGATCATGTCCGGATTCCCTTGGAAGGCTTGCTTGCTCCAGCCTACCTGCGCGAGCGGTCAGGCCTGATTAATCCGAAAGCTGCGAATCCGAATCCGAAAGCTGGTGAGCCGGTCGGTGCGAAGCAGGCGTTTGTCGCGGACGACCATGATCCGGTATCCACCACCAGTCAGATCGCAATTGCCGATCAGCACGGCAATGTGGTCTCGATCACCACGACAATCAATCTGAACTTCGGGTCCCGGATTCCGGCTGCCGGCTTCGTGCTGAATAACGTGTTGACTAACTTTTCAACAGCTGCGGTTGAGCCGGTTGATCGGGCCAATGCGATGCGTCCGGGCAAGCGGCCGATTACGTCGATGTCTCCGACCCTTGTTTTCGATGCGAAAGGCGAGCCTGTGGTTGCGGGCGGTTCGGCTGGTGGCGGGCCAATCGTCGATT
>JAURMJ010000080.1 GCA_030830765.1 Quisquiliibacterium sp. | reverse complement strand
GCTGTGATTCTGAACGCGGCCGGCGCCTGGTGCGACCATGTCGCTCAGATGGCAGGCGCCAGACCCATTGGGCTTGTGCCCAAGCGCCGCGCAGCGTTCACCTTTGCGCCGCCCCCCGGGCTGCAGACTGCCCACTGGCCAATGCTGATCGATGTTGACGAGCAGTTTTACGTCAAACCCGATGCAGGCGTGCTGCTCGGTTCTCCAGCCAATGCGGATCCGGTTACAGCCCAGGATGTTCAGCCCGAAGAGCTTGATATCGCCATTGCGGTGGACAGGATCGAGTCGGCTACAACGCTTACCGTTACGCGCCCGATCCGCACCTGGGCGGGTCTTCGCTCCTTCGTCGCGGACGGTGATCTGGTCGGCGGCTTCGATCCGCAAGTACCCGGACTATTCTGGGTTGCGGCCCAGGGAGGCTACGGAATTCAGACCTCTGCTGCGATGGGGCAGGCCTGCGCAGCACTTGCTGCACAGCGTGATTTCCCTCAGCAGATCGCAGACTTCGGCCTGACGCCGGCAATGCTCAGCCCTGCTCGTCTGCTGACTTGAGGGCGCTGACTTCCAGCCGGCAATGGCACTCGGTGCGCTAGCAAAAACGTCGATTTGATCAAATGATCGACGGCAGACCGATCTGAAAAAGCAGCCCCTTTATGGGAAGGCAGCGTGCGGGACCGCCTTCACTGCACCCCAAACTCAAAGTCACGGCCCGGAGCCGCCTCGAACAGCGCCTTCGTATACTCATGCTTTGGTGCATTGAAGACTTCGCTGGCTGGCCCGTACTCAACGACTTTTCCTTTGGACATCACAGCGAGCGTGTCACAGACCTGCGATGCGACCCGCAGATCGTGGGTAATGAAGAGCATCGCGAGATTGAGCCGCTCTCGAATCTCCTCAAGCAGCTTGAGCACCTGTGCCTGCACCGATACGTCCAGCGCAGATACCGCTTCGTCAGCAATCAGCAGCTCCGGCTCCATGGCCAGTGCTCGCGCAATGCACAGTCGCTGACGCTGACCGCCTGAAAACTGATGCGGATAGCGATCCAGCGCGCTGACATCCATGCGGACCAGTTCCACCAACTCACGCGCACGGGCGACTGCCTGCTCACGCGGCATGCCGAAGTTCATCGGTCCTTCGATGATTGCCTCGCCAACCGTGCGGCGAGGATTCAACGACCGATATGGGTCCTGAAAGACGATCTGAACCCGTTTACGCAGCGGCTGCAGGCGAGAGTTTGGCATCTTGGCGATATCTTCACCGTGGACACGAATCTGCCCATTCGTTGGATCGATCAGCCGGACAACGCAGCGCGCAACCGTCGATTTGCCAGAGCCGGACTCACCGACGATGCCAAGCGTCTGCCCGCGACGAACCTGCAGGTTCACATCGGTGGCAGCGTGCACCTTACGACCTTTTCCGATCCACCCCCGGTCATGGTAGGTCTTGTAAAGACCGTCCGTCTCAAGGACGATCGTTGCCTGGGGATCGATCGGCCGGCTGTGAGGGCGCAAGGTCGGTACCGAGCTCATCAGCATCTTCGTGTAGTCGTGACGCGGACGCTTGAGCACATCATCGCGGTCTCCGATCTCGACCAGATCCCCCAGCCGAAGCACCGCAACCTTATGTGCGATCTCGGCAACCACGCCAAAGTCGTGAGTAATGAACAACACGCCTGTACCGTGACGGGCCTGCAGATCACGAACCAGTTTGAGAATCTGGGCCTGGGTTGTGACATCGAGCGCAGTGGTTGGCTCATCTGCGATCAGCAGGCGCGGATCAAGCACCAGTGCCATCGCAATCATGATTCGCTGACGCTGACCGCCGGACAGTTGGTGTGGGTATGAAGCGATGATTCTTTCAGGATCAGGAAGCAGAACTTCACGAACGATATCAAGCACCTTGAGCTGGCGTTGCTGAGGCGACAGATCGGTATGCTCGCGCAGCACCTCATCGATCTGGTCTCCACAGGTCATGACCGGGTTCAGCGCGGTCATCGGCTCCTGGAAGATCATCGACATGCGGGTCGCACGCAACTCGCGCAGGCGCGAAAGTGGCGCATGTGTGATGTCTTCGCCATCGAGCAGGATCTTGCCCGAGGTGATCGGCAGGTTCTTGGGCAGCAGCCCCATCACGCCTTGTGCAATGACGGACTTGCCAGAACCGGACTCACCGACAAGGCAGACAATCTCGCCGCGACCGACCGAAAACGACACATTACGCACCGCCGTGGGCCGATCCCCGTCGCCGGGCAGTGCAATCGTTACATCGCGCAGCTCGAGCACAGGCGTTTGCGGATTATTTGAAACGTCGCTCATCGGGAATGTCCATCAATTAGCTGGTTGGCCACGGCCTTCATACGCGCTTGGCCATCTTCGGATCGAGGGTATCCCGCAGACCGTCTCCGAGAATGTTCACGGCAAGTACCGTGATCGCGAGGAACACGCCCGGAAAGAAAATGTTGTGCGGGTACTCATTGAACTGCGCCCTGCCCTCGGCCATCACATTGCCCCAGGTCGGAATATCCGGCGGCAGGCCGACACCCAGAAACGAGAGAATAGCCTCGACCAGAATGCCCGAAGCACAGATGAACGTGCCCTGCACAATCAACGGCGCAACTGTATTCGGCAGAATGTGCCGCAGCATGATCTTCCAGGTCGGCG
>JAURMJ010000079.1 GCA_030830765.1 Quisquiliibacterium sp. | reverse complement strand
CTCGGCCTGTATTTTGCGTGCGCGCACCTCATTGAGTTCCTGCTGCCGCTGCGAAAGCTGATTCTGTGCGACGGCCAGTTGCGCGGCCAGCTCGGCCGTGCGGGTCTCGTAGAGTCTTTTTTCCTGCGCGACGATCTCGGGGACTTCCTTGCGCAGTTCGGCCGGCGGATTGAACGGCTCGCCCCGGGTCAGCGCCTGCAGACGCAATGCCTTGGCCCGCAGCGCGAGCTGGCTGGCGCGGCTCTCGCCCAGGCTGGATTCGAAACGGGTCGGATCAACCCGGGCCAGCAGTTGGCCCGTCTGGACCAGGGCGCCTTCGCGCACCAGGATTTCCTCGACAACCCCGCCGTCAACACTTTGCACGATCTGCACTTGGCGGGTCGGCACCACGCGCGCCTCACCTTGCGTACGGATATCGATTTCAGCGAAGTAGGCCCAGGCAATCAAGACGGCAACCAGCAGCAACGCAAGGCGAATCAGCCTGCGCGCGCGCATGGGTTCCTGCATCAGTTGCGCCCAATCGGCATCGGTACGCCAATCGGTGGCATGGTCACGGGTCGCAGTGATGCGCTCGAGCATGCGCCCGAAAATTCCCCGACCCGGCCGCGACGCGACGCGCACGACCTTGCCGATGTTCTCGAAGCCTTTCTGATTGAGCTCAGCCATCAGATTGCCTTTCCGACACGCCCTTGGCGTAGCGCGGTCACGACCTGATCCTTGGGGCCGTCGGCAACAATGCGGCCGCCGTCCATCACGATGACCCGATCGACCAGGTCAAGCAGCGATGAGCGGTGTGTGATGACCAGCATGGTTTTACCTGCGGCGAACTGGCGCAGCCGCTTTTTCAGATCGGTTTCGCTGCTGTTGTCCATCGAGGCACTGGGCTCATCAAGCAGCAGGATCGGCGGGTCGTTGATGACGGCGCGCGCAATGGCAACCCCCTGTCGTTGTCCACCGGACAGGGACTCCCCCCGTTCGCCGACCAGCATGTCGAAGCCTTGCGGGTGATTGTTGACCATCTCCAGGATGCCGGAGACTTGCGCAGCGCGCAGCACAGCATCGTCTTCGGCCAAGGGGGCACCGATGGTCAGATTTTCCCGCAGTGTGCCGTAGAACAGAACGACGTCCTGCGGCACATAACCGACATGACGGCGCAGCTCGGCGGGGTCCAGCTGGCGCAGGTCAATGCCGTCGATCAGGACGGCACCGCCGGTCGGGCGATAGAGACCCAGGATCAATTTCTCCAGGGTGGTTTTGCCAGAACCGATCCTGCCCAGAATGGCGATTTTTTCACCCGGCTTGACCTTGAACGACAGGTTCTTGAGCATCGGGGACTGCTGGCCGGGGTAGGCAAAGCTGACGTCGCGAAATTCGATGGCCCCCGACAGCGTGCCGCGTGCAACGAAATTGGCATCGTCGGGGCGCTCAACCTCTTTTTTCATCATCTCGTTGAGCGAGGTCAACGCGGTCGAGGCCGTGTGGTACTGAACAAGCAGGCTGGCGGCCTGACTGATTGGCGCCATCGCTCGCGCGGACAGCATCGAACAGGCGATCAGTCCGCCCAGTGTCAGCATCCGGTCGCCAATCAGGTAGACGCCCGTGATGATGACGCCCAAATTGACCATCTGCTGGATGAAGGATGACGAGGTGCTGGTCATCGATGACAGGAACTTGAGCTGCGTGTTGACTCGTGCGAGCAGCGCGGCACTCTTCTCCCAGTTGCGCTGGAATGGAGATTCGGCACTCAGTGCCTTGATCGTCTCAAAACCGACCAGACCTTCGACCAGCGTGGCGTTGCGCTGGGCGCTGGCCCGGTAGGTCGTTTCAGCAAGCTCATGCATGCGCTGCTGCACGGCGAGCGCAAATATCAGGACGATGATCGCGCCGGCGACAATCGGCAGCACCATCGCCGGTGCGATCCAGCCGATTGCGATGATGAAAATCAGCGAAAAGGGCAGGTCGACAAATGAGAGCACGGTGGCCGAGCCGATGAAATCACGGACTGACTCGAACGATCGCAGGTTGGCTGCAAACGAGCCGGCCGAGGCTGGGCGCTGCTCCATCCGAGTGCCCAGCACGCGCTCCATGATGTAAGTGGAGAGTTTCAGGTCGGCACGCGCGCTGGCCAGATCGATAAAGCGGCTGCGCGTCACCCGCAGCAGCAGATCGCCGACCAGCAGGATGGCCAGCCCAGAGGCCATCACCCAGAGCGTATCGAAGGCCTGGTTCGGCACGACGCGATCATAGACGCTCATTGTGAACAGCGGCATCCCAAGCGCGAACAGGTTGGCCATCAGCGCGGCGAGCAGGACGTCGCGATAAAGTTTGCTGTTCTCGGCAATGACACCCCAGAACCAGTGTCCGTGCTTACCCGCCTTGACCTGAGGGGAACGGGCATCAAAGCGCTGTCTGGGTCGGGCGTAAATGGCATGGCCAAGGTAGTCGGCCTCCAGTTCGCTGGTGGCGACCTCAACGGGAGATTCCCCAAGTTCCGGGTGGATCAGCGTCAGCGTCTTGCCGTCCGGGGAGCGATTCAGCAGCAGGCAGGCGTGTTCGTCATGCAGCAGCAGCACGACGGGGAAGAGCTCCGTCTTGAGCATCGAGATCGGCTGGCGAACAGTTCGACTGCTCAGCCCGGCCCGGCGCGCAGCCCGCTCAAACAGCGAGGGCGAGAGCCTGCCGTCTTCGGTAGGCAGACCCGCCAGGGCGGCATCCGGGGTCAGTGTCTCGCCATGCGCACGGGCAAGCAAAATCAGGCAGCCGAGCAGTTCATCCTCGCCGCGAACGGGTTTGGGAGAGGTTGGTTCTGGCGCTTGCACCGCGTTGTTTGTGACGGCAGCGGGGGTGACGTTCATCTTGTCATCAGATCCTCTCAATGAATCCGGCATCTGCTGGCTCGCTTTCAAGACAGGAGCGGGCAATTCCCCGTCCCTTGCTTCAATCAGACGGCGTCCTGCGAAGAGACCGCGCTCACAGACAGGATATTACAGAAACAAGGTCTATTAAAAGGAGGCTCTCTGGTCATGTCGTCAAGCAAGCCGGCTGCGGTCGGCCGCCGCAGCCGGGGAGCGTCTAGTGCTCAGGCCGGAATCAGGACGCCTTTGCCCGAGGACTGCTTATCGAACAGTTCGTAGGCCTCCTTGGCCTGATCCAGGTTCCAGCGATGCGTGAACAGGCGATCCAGTTCGATGCCGCGATCGGCCACATATTGCGCGCAAGCCGCCTGGCCCACGGTGGAGAAGGTCCAGGAACCGATCAGCGTGACCTGACGACGCAGCAGGTCCGGGCTGACATCGAGTGTGACGTTGTCGCCTTCGCCAACAAAGCAGGCCTTACCCCAGGTGCGCACGCAGCGAACGGCCTGTGCACGGGCCAGCGGTGAGGACGAGGCGTCGAGCGAGGCATGGGCGCCGCGGCCATGGGTCAGATCCCGAATGGCTTGCACAACGTCGTCGACCTT
>JAURMJ010000078.1 GCA_030830765.1 Quisquiliibacterium sp. | reverse complement strand
TCGCCCCGACCAGGACGCTCCCGATAAAAGCGCAATGCCGTACTGATTGCGTTTGCGGACCCGACAGATCGCTGCCCGTAGCTCAGTTGGATAGAGCATCAGCCTTCTAAGCTGAGGGTCACAGGTTCGAATCCTGTCGGGCAGGCCATTCCCAATGGCCATGTTTTACGATGGTGGCTGTAGCTCAGGGGTAGAGTCCCGGATTGTGATTCCGGTTGTCGTGGGTTCGAATCCCATCAGCCACCCCACCCCCCGAAAGAAAATCAACGCAATTGACTTGGCCCCGGGCGGTCACCCCGGTGCAGGCTTGTCATCGCCATCCTCATCAGCCGGCAGCGGCGGGCAGCAATGGAAAGACCGGAGCGTGCATTGCGCACACACCTTTGGGTCAAGCTGCTCGACCACTGATTCAATGGTCGAGGCGCCTGCATCAAAGACATTCGATTTGCCCATGGCGTCGTAGACCCCCGTCGAGTCGAGCATCGCCAGGACAGGTTCCTTCACATTGTGCAGGTACAGGTCGCCACCTGCTGCGCGACGGCGCCGCGCCTCGTCAGAGATCAGTTCCGAGCCGGCAACATCGCAATGGTTGACGCCACTGCATAGAAGCAGCATGTATTTTGCGTCTGGACGGTCCTTGCGCAGTCGGGCCAGTTCCCGGCGGGTATGGGCAATTGCAGCAAAGAACAGTGAGCCATCCAGAAAACGGATGGCCAGTTGCGGGCATTCCGGACGATTGTGCTCGCGTACGAAGTGATAGGTACCGGGCAGGTGCGCAGGCATTGCTCGGGTCAGTGGCGGCTTGACCGTGCGGTTCAGATAAAGCGCCAACGACACCAGAATGCCCACATAGATCGCGAATTCAAGGTTGGCAATCAGCGTGGCCATCAGTGTCACGCCAACGATCCAGGCTTCATCACGACTGGCTCGAACCCGGGCCCGGATCTGCTCGAAATCGATCAGCTTCCAGGCCACCAGCATCAAGACGCCCGCAATGCACGACATGGGCAGTAACGAGAATGCTGGCGAAAAGAGCAGTGTGATCAGCAGCACAATCAGCGAAGAGAGGATTGACGCCAGGCCGGTCTGTGCGCCGGACTGGTGGTTCAGACCACTGCGGGTGAATGAGCCGCTGGACGGATAACTGGAGGTGAAAGCCCCCCCAATATTTGAGAGTCCCTGCGCAATGAATTCACGATCGCCGTCGATCACCTGCCCCGAGCGCAGCGCGATTGAACGGGCGATCGAAACGGCCTCGGTCAGTCCGAGCACAGCCAATGCGAACGCGCTACTGGCCAACGTGCTCCAGCTGGCGATGTCCAGCGCAGGGAGTGACAGGGGCGGGAGCGCCGAGGAGATCGTACCGACTGTCTGGATACCGGTCTTGTCTGAGCCTCCCATCACCAGATTGATCACCACCGACAGCAGCGTACCCCCGATCATGGCAGCCAGGATGTAGGGAACCCGGGGCAGCCAACGCCGTGCAGCGATCCCCATCAAAAGCGTTGCGAGGCCGACGCCGGTGGCGTAGGGATTCAGTTCGTGCAGGCGCTGCGGCAGCTTGCCCAGTACAGTGGCCAGATTCCCGCCGCCACTGGCTGGGAGTCCAAGCAAGGTGCCGATCTGACTGGCTGCGATCAGCACTGCTGCACCTGCCGTGAAGCCCACAATGACGCTGTCCGAGACGAAGTTGACCAAGGCGCCCAGCCTCATCAACCCGAACCCCAGCTGGATCACGCCGACCAGCAGGGTCAGCGTGAGCACGAGTGTGATGTACTGACCCGAGCCTGGCGTGGCCAGAGGAGCGACCGCGGCAAACACAACAATTGAGATCGGCGCAGCGGGGCCGCTGACCATCTGGCGCGAGGAACCGAACAGGGCGGCAATGATCGCCGGTACGATTGCGCAATAGATGCCGTAGATTGGCGGAAGGCCTGCGATGACTGCATAGGCCATGGCCTGCGGCAACAGAATTGCCGCGCCGACAAGTCCGGCCAGCGTATCCGCCCGAAGGCTTCGGCGGTTTAAAGCGGGCAGCCACTCGATCGGCAGTGAGAGCATCATTGGGATAAATTTGCAGGCCAGTTAATGAGCGTTGTGAGCATAGCGCAAGAAAGGCGGAATATGGATCAGGATCAACTGAAGCGGGCAGCAGCCAAGGCTGCGATTGATGATGTCGTGCCGGGGGAACTCGTCGGAGTCGGCAGCGGGTCGACGGTCAATTTCTTTATTGATGAACTCGGCGCAATCCGAGACCGAATTGCCGGAGCAGTCTCAAGTTCTGAGCGCAGCAGTGACCGGCTGCGGTCTAACGGGATCGAAGTTCTGGATCTGAACACCGTGGTCGCAGCCGGCCGCAGGGTACCCGTTTATGTTGACGGCGCCGACGAAATCAATCCGCGCCTGCAGATGATCAAGGGCGGTGGAGGCGCGCTCACAAGGGAAAAAATTGTGGCCGCGGCCAGCGAGAAGTTTGTTTGCATTGTGGATGCGAGCAAGCAGGTCGAGGTGCTGGGCCGCTTCCCGCTTCCGGTCGAGGTGGTTCCGATGGCCTGCGAACTGGTGGCGATGCGCTTGCGGGCACTGGGCGGAACGCCTGTGCAGCGAACCGGTTTTGTGACAGACAACGGCAATCTGATTCTGGATGTCGCGGGTCTTTCGATCACCGATCCAGTGGCGACTGAATCGGTCATCAACCAATGGCCTGGGGTGGTCACTGTCGGGCTGTTTGCCCAGTCGGCTGCCGACCTTGTGCTGGTCGCAAGCGCAAGCGGTGTGCTCAGGATCGAGCGAAGGCAGTGAGCCTTCGCGCAACCATGTGCCTTTCTTGGCTCAGTCTTGCGGCGGCACATAGCCGACCGGCTTGTCGGCGCCTTCCCCAAAGAAGTATTTCTCCATCTGGGTTGCCAGATACTTGCGCGCCCGAGCGTCAGCCAGGTTAAGGCGGTTCTCGTTGACCAGCATCGTCTGATGCTTCAGCCAGGCCTGCCAGGCTTCTTTGGAGACGCCTTCCCAGAGTTTCTTACCCAGTTCGCCCGGGTAAGGCGGGAAGTCGAGACCTTCAGCCTCTGTTTGAAGCTTGACGCAAAACACTGTTCTTGCCATTTCAGTTTCCATGATGGGTCCGGACTTGGTCCGGATCGGTTTCAAAGCTGCTTGATGAGCACCTGAGAGCGGCGCTGCCAATTGTAGAAATTCTGTCGCTCAGCCGGCAGGGCGTCGATGCTCGCCAGGACGAATCCACGGCGCAGGAACCAGTGAGTCGTCCGCGTGGTCAACACGAACAGGCGCTTGAGTCCGAGTGCACGGGCCCGCACCTCGATGCGTTTGAGGAGCCGCTCGCCATCGCCGCGGCTTTGAACCAGAGGGTTCACCGCCAGACAGGCCATCTCGGCAATGCCGTCTTCCGGGTATGGGTACAGCGCTGCGCAGCCGAAGATGACGCCGTCATGCTCAATGACACTGAAGTTGGCCGCCTCACGTTCGATCAGGGTCCTGTCACGCTTGACCAGAGTACCGTCTTTTTCAAGGGGGCTGATCAATGCCACGATGCCAGCAACATCGTCCAGGCTCGCTTCGCGTAACTCCTCCAGCGTCTCTTCGACGAGCATCGACCCCACGCCTTCATGCCGGAATAATTCAAGCAGAATGCTGCCGTCCCGTGCGAACGGGATCACATGGGCACGGGCAACACCGCCTTCGCAGGCCTGGAGCGCATATTTCAGGTAACCGGCTGATTCTGCAGAGAGATAGCCTTTTTCGAGCAGTGATGTTGCTTCGGCCTCGGAGATTTCATTCATCAATGCCCCGTTCTCGTCGGTGATGCCCGGCGTCTCGGTAACGAAGATCAACTTGTCTGCGTCCAAGGCGATGGCAGTCGTTGACGCGACATCCTCCATCGTCAGGTTGAAGGCTTCGCCGGTCGGTGAAAAGCCGAGATTGGAAATCAGAACGATCGCGTTCGAGTTCAGCGCGAAGCGTATGGTCTGCGCATCGACCTTGCGAGCAAGGCCGGTGTACATGTAGTCCACGCCATCGACGATACCGACCGGACGTGCACTGACCAGGTTGCCCGAGACCACTCTCACGCTGGCGTGCGCCATCGGTGTGTTGGGCAATCCCTGCGAGAACGCAGCCTCGATGTCCAGGCGCATCTCGCCCGCAGCCTCCTTGACGCATTCAAGGGCCAGCGCATCGGTGATTCGGATGCCGTCCTCATAGCGTACCTCTCCGCCACGCAGGCGCAACTGCTCATTCACCTGCGGGCGTGAGCCGAAGACAACAACCATGCGCATCCCCATTGCATGCAGCAGGCTGACGTCTTGCACGAGTCCGTTCAGCAGGCCCTGGGTGACCAGTTCACCTGGGAAGGCGACCACGAAGGTCTTGCCTCGAAACGCGTGGATATAGGGCGCCACCGCACGCAGCCAGGCGACGAACTGGTCCTCTTCGGGTTGGACTGCTGCACTGTTCATTGCCACCTGCCTAGGTTCGTGATGCCCGTCATTATAATTTCACCGTGACCGTCGTTCTGCGCCCGCTTCCCGCTCTTGAATTTCCCGAATCGCTGCCGGTCAGCGCGCGTCGTGATGAGATCGCGCGTGCGATCCGCGAGCATCCGGTTGTCATCATCTGCGGTGAGACCGGATCGGGCAAGACCACGCAGTTGCCCAAGATTGCTGCAGCGCTGGCTGGGCGTGGCCAGAAGGGCCTGATTGGGCATACGCAGCCGCGTCGCATCGCAGCCACTGCAGTGGCACGCCGCATTGCCGAGGAGATCGGTACGCCGCTGGGTCTCAACGTTGGCTACAAGATCCGGTTCAACGAGAAATTCACGCAAGGCGCATCGATCAAGCTGATGACCGACGGCATCCTGCTGGCCGAGACGCTGCATGATCGGCACCTGCGTCAGTACGACACGATCATTGTCGATGAGGCGCATGAGCGCAGCCTGAACATCGACTTCCTGCTCGGGTATCTGAAGCAGCTGCTGGCCGGTCCGCGCCGCAAGGATCTGAAGGTCATCATCACGTCGGCCACGATTGATGCGCAGCGCTTTGCCGAGCATTTCGGCGAGCGGGGAAGGCCCGCGCCGGTCATTGAAGTGTCCGGGCGCACTTTCCCGGTCGAGATCCGTTATCGCAGCTTCGATGAGCAGCAGCGTGATGACGACGATGAGACCGATCTGCCCTCGCGGATTGAAGAGTCCATCGACGAACTCTGGCGTGAGGCGCCAGGGGACGTGCTGGTGTTCCTGCCTGGAGAGCGCGAGATCCGCGACGTGGCCGATCATCTGCGTCGCGCGCATGCAAGAGCTGCAAGCGCGCGTGGCCCTGCTGCGTTTGGGCGAGGGCCGCTCGAGGTGCTGCCGCTGTTCTCGCGGCTGTCGGCTGCAGAGCAGCAGCGGGTTTTTTCCGCCTCCAGCGGGCGGCGCATCGTGCTGGCCACAAATGTGGCCGAGACCTCGTTGACGGTGCCCGGCATCCGTTATGTGGTCGATACCGGAACCGCGCGAGTCAAACGTTACCGTTATCGCAGCAAAGTCGAGCAATTACAGATCGAACCGGTTTCACAGGCCGCAGCCAATCAGCGTTCGGGGCGTTGCGGGCGGGTCATGGACGGGATCTGCATCCGTCTGTACGGCGAGCAGGATTTTTCCGGGCGTTCG
>JAURMJ010000077.1 GCA_030830765.1 Quisquiliibacterium sp. | reverse complement strand
GGGCACGTTCGCGCAGGATGCTTTGCAATGGACGGTCCGCCGGCTCGGCGGCGGTCAGTGAGCTCGCCTGACCGGCTGTCTGAATGGCGGCAGGCGGGGTCTGCGGACCTGTGCTCAGCGCAAGAGAATCAGCGGCTGTCGTGCCTGTTGGCGATGAGGACGGTGCGCTTGCGGCGTTGCCCATCGACGTCTTGGCCATCATTGCAAGGGACTTCGCATAATCGGCAAGTGCCCGACCGGTGTGCGACTGCGGATGCTGCGCCAGCTCGTCCGGCGGGCAGCAGGCCAGGATCTGACCGCCGGCATCGCCGCCTTCCGGGCCAAGGTCAATGACCCAGTCGCAGGCACGGATCACATCCAGGTTGTGTTCGATGACCAGCAGTGAATGACCGGCCAGCATCAGCTTGCGCATTGCCCGGAGCAGACGGGCCACGTCGTCGAAGTGCAGGCCGGTGGTCGGCTCGTCAAACAGGAAGAGCGTGCCTTTACGGCCGGCGCGCGCATGCGGCCAGCCTGGAGCGCTTGTATCGGTCAGACCCGCGGCTGCAGCCTGGGCCAGAAACCCGGCCAGTTTCAGACGTTGCGCTTCGCCGCCCGACAGCGTCGGCACTGGCTGACCGAGTCGCAGGTAATCGAGCCCGACATCCGATAGCGGCTGCAACTTGTTGCGGACTTCACGTTCGTCGGCAAAGAAGGCCAGCGCCTCGCTGACCGTCAACTCAAGCACCTGCGCGACATTCAGTGCACGGAACAGACTGCCGTCGGCGCGCCGGGCATTGGGGGCGCCCTGCATCAGCACCTCCAGTGTCTCGGCCCGGTAGCGGCTGCCGTCGCAGTCCGGGCAGCGCAGGTAGACATCCGACAGGAACTGCATCTCGACATGTTCGAAGCCATTGCCGCCGCAGGTCGGACAGCGCCCATCGCCTGAGTTGAAGCTGAAGGTTCCTGGTTTGTAGCCGCGCTCCCGGGCCAGCGGCGCCGCAGCCAGCTTCTTGCGGATCGCGTCAAAGGCACCGACATAGCTGACTGGGTTTGAGCGCGCGGTCTTGCCGATCGGTGTCTGATCGACAAAGACGACGTCCTCGATCCAGTCATCGCCCAGCAACCGGTCGAAGTGGCCGGGTGCTTCCGTGGGTTTGCCCTTGGCCTTGAGCAGTGCCGGCAGCAGGACATTCTGCATCAGCGTCGATTTGCCGCTGCCGGAGACACCGGTAAAGCAGACGAACCGGCGCAGTGGAATCTGCACATCGACATGCTTGAGGTTGTGCTCGCGTGCGCCCTCGAGAATCAGTTTTGGGGTGTTCGGTTCGACTGTGAGCCGGCGGCCGGCATCGATGCTGCGCCGCCCGGACAGGTACTCGCCGGTCAGCGTGTCGGCAGTGCGCATCAGCGCCGGATCGCCATAGAAAACGATGTTGCCGCCGCGCTCGCCGGGCCCAGGTCCGATGTCCAGCATGCGATCGGCCGCGAACATCACCTGCGGGTCATGCTCGACGACCACCAGCGAATTGCCCGCATCACGTAGGCGGTGCATGACCGCGATCACGCGGTTCATGTCACGCGGATGCAGACCGATCGAGGGTTCGTCGAGCACGAACAGCGTATTGACCAGCGAGGTGCCCAGTGCCGTCGTCAGGTTGATCCGTTGTACCTCGCCGCCCGACAGCGTGCGCGATTGCCGGTCCAGCGTCAGATAGCCCAGTCCGACTTCGCACAGGAAGGCCAGACGGCTGCGGATCTCGGTCAGCAGCATCTGCAGCGCTTCCTGCTGAGCGCTCGTGGCGGTCTTATCACTGCCCGTCGTCGTCGCTGCAGTGCCGTTGAGACCGGTTGCTTCGGACTCGCCATCCGGTGGTGGCGTCGATGCCTGGTGACGACCATCAGGGTCAGCGGCAAGCGCATCGGCGAACGCACGAACGCGATCGATGGGCAGCAACATGACGTCATGAATCGACAGCCCGGGAGCCTGCTGCAATTGCTCGTCAGTCCACAGGCTGCCATGCGCCCGGAAACGTCGATAACTGCCCAGTGCCTCGTCGGCGTGTTCTCGAGCACCGACCCGCCAAAGCAGTGCGTCGGGTTTCAGCCGAGCGCCTTCGCAGCTGCGGCAAGGGGTATAGGCCCGGTACTTGGACAGCAGCACCCGGATATGCATCTTGTAGGCCTTGGTTTCGAGCCAGGCAAAGAAGCGGTTGATGCCATACCACTGCGACTGCCATTTGCCGGTCCAGTCGTCGCCACCGTCAATGACCCAGCGTCGATGTGCCTCGCTCAGATCCCGCCAGGGCACTCCCAGCGGCACGCCGGCCTTGAGTGCAAACTTGGCCAGATCGCGCTGGCATTCCTTGAAGCTTTCGGTCTGCCAGGGCTTGATCGCGCCATCGGCCAGTGTCAGTCCCTCATCGGGAATCACGAGACCCAGGTCGATGCCGATCACGCGCCCGAAGCCACGACAGGCCTCGCAGGCGCCAAGCGGTGAGTTGAAAGAGAACAGGCTGGGCAACGGATCGGCGTAGCTGATGTCACATTCGGCGCAGTGCAGACCGGTGCTGTACCGCAGCCGGCCGGCTTCCTGACCGGTTTCATCATTCACATAGGCGGTCAGACGGCCATGCCCACGATGCAGGGCCACTTCAATGGCTTCGGCCAGTCGTGACCGTTCGGCGCCGGCTGGACGCAGGCGGTCCTGCACGACGGCCAGGCGGGTCAACTGGTCGCCGGCCTGACTGCCTTCAATCTTCTCGCGTGAGTGCACGCGCGTATAGCCCTGGGCCAACAGATGGCCTTCGACTTCCTCATCGGTGAAATTCCCGGGGACATCGACGGGAAACGTGATGACGGTGCGTTGATCGCCAGCCCGGTGCAGCAGATCATCCAGAATGCCAGCCACGTTATCCCGACGTACTGGCTGAGCACAGCGGCGGCAGCATAAGGTCGCAGCGCGGGCAAACAGCAGCTTCAGATGATCGTTGAGCTCGGTCATCGTGCCGACGGTTGAGCGCGAGGTGCGCACCGGGTTGGTCTGGTCGATGGCGATCGCCGGCGGCACGCCTTCGATCCGGTCAACCTGCGGCTTGTCCATCCGATCCAGGAACTGGCGTGCATAGGCCGAGAAGGTCTCGACGTAGCGACGCTGGCCCTCTGCGTACAGCGTGTCAAAGACCAGCGATGATTTGCCCGAGCCGGACACCCCGGTCACGACAACCAGTTCATTGGTCGGGATATCGAGGTCGAGATTTTTAAGGTTGTTCTGGCGGGCGCCACGGATGCGGATCGCGGGCCGTTGGTCGGGTTTCATCGTCGGGTCGGAGGGCCTTGGGGGATAGCGATGGAGTCTAGCAGCCGCCTGGACCCAACTGCGCGTTAGACTCGCGCAATGAACGATCAAAGCAAATCTATTCCATCCAGCTTTTGTAACAAGACGCTGGCCGGCGCGCTTGCCCTGTTCGGCGGAATGTTCGGGGCACATCGCCTGTATCTGGGCTGGCGGTTCTGGTGGATCTACCCCTTGATTTCAATGCCGAGCCTGGCGATTGCGCTGCAGTCCGATGAATGGATCCGCCATCCGGGTTTTCTGCTGGCCGCTTTCGTCGGCGTCGTGACGCTGTTTGAGGCGATCCTGATCTGTCTGACCCGCGACGAGGTCTGGGATGCCCGACGCAATGCGGGACTTGAACAGCACTCCAGCAGCGGCTGGGGCGTGGTGTTCATCGTCATTGTGTCGCTGATGCTGGCCGCCATCGGTCTGATGTCTGTCATCGCAATCGGCCTGGAGGGGTATTTCGCCGCCAAACTGGGCAGATCGCGCTGAATCTGAACTCAAAAAACTGCAACTGCGAACCGGATCACCTGAACCATGAGTACTGAACTGCTTTTTCGTGATGACGCTTATCTGCGTGAGTGCGAGGCCCGCGTGACGGCTGTGACCGAACGTGGGATCGAACTGGATCGCACCGTCTTCTACCCGGCCGGTGGCGGGCAACCCGGAGATACGGGTCTGCTGCGGCTCACCGATGGGCGTGAGCTGCGAATCATCGATGCCCGCAAGGGCGACGCCTTTGATTCAGTGGTCCATCTCCCGGAGCCCGATGCTCCGCTACCTGCGCCTGGTGATTCCGTGGTCGCCGTGCTTGACTGGGATCGGCGCTATGCACACATGCGGATTCACACCTGCCTGCATGTGTTGTCCTGTGTTGTCGTGGCGCCGGTCACCGGCGGCAATATTGCGGCCGAGAAGGGACGGCTCGATTTTGATATCGAGATGAGTCTGCTGGACGCGCAGCGCATTGAGGTCGGCGTCAATGAGCTGATTGCGCGCGCCATTGACACCGAGACCGTCTGGATCACCGATGAAGAACTCGATGCCAAGCCTGAGCTGGTCAAGACGATGAGTGTGCAGCCACCGCGCGGCGCGGGCCGAGTCAGGCTGCTGAAGATTCCTGGTGTTGATCTGCAGCCCTGCGGTGGAACGCATGTCCGCAACATCGGCGAGATTGGTCCGGTCAAGGTGCTGCGCATCCGCAGCGAAGGCAAACGCAACAAGCGCGTCGAGATCGGGTTTGCCTGATTGGCTCAGACCGGGTCGATTAAGATTTCATCCTTCATTTTTCAAGCAGAGTGATCCTGCCGCGTGGTGATGCAGCAGGTCGACCAGGAGCCCAGCGATGACCCGAGAAGTGATTTCCACCAGCAACGCACCGGCCGCGATCGGCCCATACTCTCAAGCAATTCGCACCGGTTCGACTGTCTACCTGTCGGGGCAGATCCCGCTCGATCCCGAGACCGGTCATCTGGTACCTGGTGGTTTCGATGCCCAGGTGCATCGCGCCTTCAAGAATCTGCGTGAGGTTGCGCAGGCTTCCGGTGGTTCGTTGGGCGACTGCGTGAAGCTGACGCTGTTCCTCACCGATCTGTCGAAGTTCCCGCAGGTCAACACGATCATGCAGGAATATTTTCAGGCACCGTTTCCGGCGCGTTCCACGGTCGAGGTCTCGGGCCTGCCGCGCGAGGCGCAGTTCGAGGTCGAAGCGGTGATGGTGCTCGGCTGATCGCAGCCGACGTATTCGTCGCTGTACCCAGGGCTGCCGGCTGCATGGATTTGGTGTATGGCTGAGGCGATCTCCCGATTCGCCAAGCTTGGTCTTCGCACGGAGTCGGACCTGCTGTTGCACCTGCCGCTGCGCTACGAGGATCAGACGCGGCTGACACCGATTGCCCAGTTGCGGGGCGGTCAGTTATCGCAGGTCGAGGGCGTGGTCGTTCGCAGCGAAATCTCTGGACGAGGACGACGCACTTTGCTGGTCGAGTTGCGCGACGATTCCGGCACTTTGACGCTGCGATTCTTTCATTTCTACGGATCGCAGCTTGCGCAGTTGGCCGAGGGCAAACGGCTGCGAGTCATCGGGGAAGCGCGTGGCGGTCTGTTCGGTATGGAGATGGTGCATCCGCGTTATCGAGTCGCGCGCGAGGGCATGCCTCTGCCGGATCGGTTGACGCCGGTCTACCCGACAGCAGCTGGCATCAGCCAGGCGGCGATCCGTACGGCAGTGCTCGCGGCCTTGAAGGCGGCAGCATGGGGTGAGACGATTCCCAAGGACTGCGCGCCGCAGCTGGCCGGACTGCCATCGCTGATGCAGGCGCTGCAACTTCTCCATGAACCGCCAGCGCACCTGTCGTTGTCGGCTTTGGAGGATCGCGCTCATCCTGCGTGGCGACGGATCATTTTCGAGGAGCTGCTGGCCCAGCAGCTGTCGCTGCGTCAGGCCCGTGCTGCCCGTGCCGGCAGGCGTGCCCACGCGCTGCGCAAGCGCGAGCTTGTTGATCGACTGCTTGCCGAATTACCGTTCAGGCTGACCGGCGCACAGCAGCGCTCTGTCGGCGAGGTCGCTGTCGATCTGAAACGCGCGCAACCGATGAACCGACTGCTGCAGGGCGATGTTGGCAGCGGCAAGACAGTGGTTGCGGCGCTGGCGGCTGCTCAGGCAATCGGCAGCGGTTTTCAGGCTGCGCTGATGGCGCCGACCGAGATCCTGGCAGAGCAGCATCATCGCAAGCTGTTGCCCTGGATGGGCGCGATCGGTGTGCGGGTTGCCTGGCTGGCCAGCTCGCTCAAGGAGTCTGAAAAGAAACGAGTCCGGGCGCAGGCTGCGGCCGGCGAGGTCGATCTGTTGGTCGGCACCCATGCACTGATCGAGGATGAAGTGCTGCTGCCGCGACTGGGACTGGCGATTGTGGATGAGCAGCACCGCTTTGGGGTCGCACAACGACTGGCCCTGCAGGCCAAGGGGAGTCGGCTGCCCCATCAGCTGATGATGAGCGCGACGCCGATCCCGCGGACATTGGCGATGAGTTACTACGCCGATCTCGACGTTTCTGTGATTGATGAATTGCCGCCGGGCCGCACGCCGATTCTGACCAAGCTGCTCTCAGAGGCGCGTCGCGACGAACTGATCGAACGGGTCCGGGCAGCCGCAGCAGCCGGGCGCCAGATCTACTGGGTCTGCCCGCTGATCGAAGAGAGCGAGGCGCTCGAGCTGCAGACCGCGATCGACACGCACGCGCGACTCGCCGAAGAGCTCGCGCCACTGTCGGTCGGGCTGGTGCACGGACGCCTCGGCGGCGCTGAAAAGCAGGCGGTGATGGAGGGATTCACGCGCGGCGAGATCCAGGTGCTCGTCGCGACCACG
>JAURMJ010000076.1 GCA_030830765.1 Quisquiliibacterium sp. | reverse complement strand
CCAAAAGGCGCGCTCATCAGGACCATGCGCCGGAAGACATCAGGGCGGGTCAGTGCGCACCAAGCGGCTACGGAGGCCCCGAAGTCGTGCCCGATGACCGCATGCACCGATTCACGGCCCAGAGCACTGACCAGCGCCAGTGCGTCTTTGGCGATATTCATGATCCGGAATGGACGCAGGTCGCCGTCATAGTCCGCGGTCCATCCGGTCGTCAGGCCATAGCCGCGCTGATCCGGTGCAACCACGTGATAACCGGCCGCAGCCAGTAACGGCATCACCTTGCGCCAGCTGTAGGCCAGCTCAGGAAAGCCATGTAACAGCAGCAGCATCGGTCGGTCAGCCCGCTCGTGACCTGCTTCCAGCACATGCATGCGCAGGCCGTTGACGTTTTCAATGAAACGCGAGCGGATGCCCGTCGCAAGACCTGGCCATGCCTCTGCGGACAAGACCGGGATGGTTACGGATGGGCGTTGTGGTGTCTGTTCGGTCGTCATCTCATTGTTTCCGTTCGGGCGAGGGCATGCATCGGTCCGGTCAGCCGGCTGTTTGCGGGACATTGCAAGTCAGATGCGCAGGCCATGACTGAGTTCCTGAAAATCTGGGCCCTATTGTGCCGTGGACCTGTTGCCCTCGTCTTGCATGGCGAGCTTCGGAATAGCCCATCCCATGAAATGCTTTTAGACGGGGTGTCCGGCGATTCGGCTTAAACTCGCGGGGCGCATGCCGATCTGTTCCGCAGGCATGCAACCGCCATTCCCATGGAGAGGTTTAACCGTGTACCCGTTCACTTATTCCCGGGCCACCGGACTTGCCGACGCGCTTCAGCGCCAGTCGGATGATTCTGGGGCCAAGCTGCTGGCAGGCGGCATGACCTTGCTGCCTTCGATGAAGTTCCGCCTTGCTGCCCCGTCGCAGCTGATCGATATCAGCCGGCTCCCTGAGTTGCGCGGCATCTCGCGCGAGGGTGCCCAGCTCATGATCGGCGCTGCGATGCGCCATCGAGAAGTTGCAGATGACGCCACGGTGCGCGCGGCGATCCCGGCCCTGTCGGCGCTGGCTGGCATGATCGGCGATGCGCAGGTGCGCAACCGCGGTACGCTCGGCGGCTCGGTCGCCAATAGCGATCCGGCAGCTGACTATCCGTCTGCGGTGCTGGCACTCAAGGGCCAGATCGTCACCGATCGCCGCACCATTGCGGCCGATGATTTCTTCCTGGGCATGTTCACGACTGCCCTCGAAGAAGGCGAGATGATCAAGTCAATCCGGTTTGCCTGCCCCACGCGAGCCGCCTACGCCAAGTTCCGTCATCCGGCATCCGGCTATGCAATGACGGGTGTGTTCGTTGCGCAGTACGAGGCTGGCGGTGCCAGTGAAGTGCGCGTCGCTGTCACCGGCGCTGCGCCCTCGGTCTTTCGTTGGGAGGCTGCCGAGGTTGCCTTGTCTGCGAAGTGTACGGCTGCCAGTCTCGATGGAATTTCGCTGTCAGCAGATGGCCTGAATGCCGATCTGCATGCGCCGGCTGAGTACCGCGCCAATCTGGCGCGTGTGCTGACGCTGCGCGCTGTCGAGCAAATGAACGGAGGTACCCGATGAAAGTCGAACTCGTCGTTAACGGCCAGCCGCGCTCGGCCGATGTCGAAGACAACACGCTGCTTGCTGACCTGCTGCGCGATCAATTCAAACTGACCGGCACCCATGTCGGTTGCGATACCAGCCAGTGCGGCTGCTGCACAGTGCTCGTCGATGGCCAGACCACCAAATCGTGCACGATGCTGGCGGCTCAGGCCGATGGCGCGCAGATCGTCACCATTGAAGGCCTGTCGCCGAACGCCACCGAACCTGATCAGCTGCATCCGGTGCAGCAGGCCTTTGCGGCCTGCCACGGCCTGCAGTGCGGTTTTTGTACGCCGGGCATGATCATGAGCACCGTGGGTCTGCTCGAGCGTCATCCGAATCCGACCGATGAGCAGATCGTCGAGGGGCTCGAGGGCAATCTGTGCCGCTGCACCGGCTACGTGAACATCATCGCAGCGGTCAAGGCTGCGGCTGCAGCGCAGGGAGGCGGCCGATGAAACCGTCACGCAAGGAAGACTTTCACCTGGTCACCGGTCAGGGTAAGTTCACCGCCGACTGGAATCTTCCAAATCAATTGCATGCGCATATCGTGCGCTCCGACCGCGCTCATGCGCGCATTGTCGGGACCGATTGGCAGTCGGTCCGAGAGGCGCCAGGGGTGGTTGCTGTCCTGACGGCCGAGGATGTCGCCGCTGAGGGCTTTGGTGAGGTGCCTTTCGGGGCGCCGATCAAGGGTATCGGCGGAGAGGAACTGCGCCGTAACGCAATGCCGGTCTTTGCCACCGATCGAGTCCGTTTTGTCGGGCAGGCGGTTGCGATGGTGGTCGCCGAGACCGCTCAGCAGGCCCGCGATGCGGCCGAGCAGGCCTATGTCGAATATGAAGACCTGCCCCCGGTTTCCAGCGCCGCAGCCGCGCTGGCCGAGGGTGCGCCTCAGCTGCATGACTCGGCACCGGGCAATGTCTCGCTGGCCTTTGAAAAGGGTGATGAAGCCAAGGTCGCGCAGGCCCTCGCATCGGCCAAACATGTGACCCGTCTCACCATCGAGAGCCAACGCCTTGCCGGCGCGCCGATGGAGCCGCGGGCCGTCGTGGTCGACCATGATGCGGCCAGCGGCAAGACGGTGGTGTACACGCCGACGCAGGGCATCAACGGCATGCTGGCCACGCTGTCGACGATCTCCAAATGGCCGGTCGAAAACTTCGAAGTCATTGCGCAGGATGTTGGAGGCTCATTCGGTCTGAGAGCCGGGGCCACCTGTGAGCATGCCGGGCTGCTGATTGCTTCGCGCCGCCTGGGTCGCCCGGTCAAGTGGGTATCGACCCGCTCGGAGTTGTTCGCTGCCGAATGGCATGGTCGTGCTCTGACGCTGAACGGCACGATCGCGCTCGATGATGCGGGCAAGATCCTCGCGATCCGCTTCGATGATGTGGTCGATCTGGGTGCCTACAACTCTTATTTCGGCGGCTTCATCGGCACCAACAACCTGTCCATCACGATGGGTGGTGTCTATGCAGTGCCGGCGCTGTACATGCGCTCGCAGCTTGTCTACTCGAACACCACGCCGGTGAACGCCTATCGGGGTGCCGGCCGTCCGGATATCGCATTTGCGATCGAGTGTCTGGTGGACCGGGCGGCAGCCGAGGCCGGCATCGACCCGATTGAGCTGCGCCGACGCAATTACGTGTCGCGCGATGCCTTCCCGTACACGACGGCCAACGGGACCGTCTATGACAGTGGCGACTTTGAGGGTGTGCTCAACAAGGCGCTGGCCCTGGCTGATTACGCCGGGTTTGCCAAGCGTCAGCAGGAGTCGGTCAGCCGCGGCAAGCTGCGCGCGATTGGTCTGGCTTCGTATCTGGAAGCTTCAGGTGGGGGTAATGCGCCCAAGGATGAGGTGTCCTGCGAGTATCAGCCAGACGGCATGATTCTTCTGTACGGCGTTACCGGACCGTCGGGGCAGGGTCACGAGACTTCGTTTGCTCAGATCGTCGCCGAGGGACTGGGTCTGCCGGTCGAGGCCTTCGATTACCACGCCAGTGATCCGCAGCATTCGCTGCTGGGCAATGGCACCGGCGGTTCACGGTCGTTGTATGGCGCCGGGAGTGCATTCAAGAATCTGGTGCCGGCCATGATCGAAACTGCCAAGCCGCATGCAGCGGCGGCACTTGGTGCCGACGCCTCGACGCTGGAATACCGGGATGGTGCGTTCCGTGCCGGTGCTGCCAGCATCACGCTGCCTGAGCTGGCCCGGAAGCTGGCCGGACCGAGCCCGCATCCGCTGAACTGTCGGGGCGAAGCGAAGTCGGGTTCCACCTTCCCGAATGGCTGCCATATCGCGGAGATCGAAGTTGATCCGCAGACTGGGTCGGTGCAGGTGGCCGAGTACACGGCAGTCGACGATCTTGGACGCGTGATTTCACCGCAACTGGCCCAGGGCCAGGTGCACGGCGGCGTGGTTCAAGGGGTGGGTCAGGCATTGGGCGAGCATGTGATCTACGATCCGGAAAGCGGCCAGCTGCTGACCGGCAGCTTCACTGATTACGTGATGCCGCATGCCGGTTGTCTGCTCAATTTCAGAAATGACTATCACCTCGTTCCGACGCAACTCAATGCGCTTGGAGCCAAGGGGGTCGGTGAATCGGGTTGCACCGGGTCGCTGCCTGCGCTGTCGAACGCGATGAACTCGCTGCTTCGGTCCAAGGGGCTGCCGCACATGGACATGCCGTTCACGCCGGCCAAGGTCTGGGCAGCACTATCGCAGGCTTCGTGATGGGCTGGTTGGCCCGATCCGTGGCGCAGGCTGGCCGGTTGCGGGCCCCCAAGCCGGGCCTGCTGACTGCGCTGCTGGCAGCGGGTGGGTTTTGCGGTGCATTGATGCTCGGGGCGCACACCGCGCAAGCGGCGGGCGAACAACATGCCGGGCATGGTGCCGGGCATGCGTCAGCGCATGCCAGTGCGCATGGCGGCGGACATGTTCACGGCGCCACAGCACCCGACCCCCGCATCGTGGTCGAGTTCCCGGCCCCGATGCGCGATCACACGCTGGCCAACATGCGGGATCACCTGGCTGCGCTGGCGGAAATCCAGCACGCGATGGCCAGGCAGTCCTGGGATCAGGCGGCCGAACTGGCTGAGCGGCGGCTGGGCATGTCCGCGCTGCAACGGCATGGTGCGCATGCGGTCGCGCCTTACATGCCGGAAGGCATGCGGGCGGCTGGGTCTGCAATGCACCGCTCGGCAAGCCGCTTCGCGCTGGCAGCCCGAAATGCTGCGGTACTGGGCGACTCCAGCCAGGCCTTGTCGGCGTTGGCTGAACTGACCGGCGCCTGCGTGGCCTGCCACGCCGGGTATCGATTCAAGTAAACGCGCCGCATTTGCGCAGCGCTCATCCGGCAGGGCCGGTTCTCGAAAGACTGGACCGGCTTACTGCACCGGCTCGCCGACATTGGACCGGTAAGGACCCAGGGCGTGCACGTCACGTCCGGTGGCGCGCGCATACAGCGGGAGCGTCCGGTCCAGGTTGCGGCGGATCTCCTGGATTCGGGTCTGATGCGATGGATGCGTTGACATCCACTGGGGCGGCTGGTTCTTCGACGCGGTCGCCATCTTCTCCCAGAGTTTGATGCCCGCGCGTGGATCGAAGCCAGCCCGTGCGGCAAGTTCCATCCCGACCAGATCGGCCTCGGTTTCATCGCCGCGTGAGAACTTGAGGAGCGTCAGCTTGGCGCCGGCCGAGGCCAGGTGTCCGCCAAGATCCCCGTAACCCATGATCTGCGAGATCACCGAGGCCCCAAGCGTGACGCCCTTGGCGATGTTCGACTGTGCGGTCCGTTCGCGACCGTGCTCGCGCAGCGCGTGGGCAATCTCATGGCCCATGATCGTTGCGACTTCGTCGTCGGTCAGTTTGAGCGTTTCAAGAATGCCAGTGAAGAATGCAATCTTGCCGCCCGGCATGCAGAACGCATTGATCTGCTTGGAGCCGATCAGATTGACTTCCCAGCGCCATTCCGGGGCACGCGGATTGAAGCGGGTTGCATGCGGAATCAGTCTGTTGGCGATTGCACGAAGGCGTCTGACTTGCGGATGCTCATTCGGAGCGAGTGCTCGCTTACTGGCAGCATCACGCAGCATGGCATTGTATTGCTGCCCTGCCTCGCGCTCCAGCTTCTCTGCCGAGACCAGATTAGCGAGCCGGCTGCGTTCGCCAACCTGGACGCCCTCGGAGCCTGAGGTCGATGCAGCCGCCTGCGCGCCACCTGCAAGCAGCAGCATGAT
>JAURMJ010000075.1 GCA_030830765.1 Quisquiliibacterium sp. | reverse complement strand
TCGCGCAGATCAATGAAGATCACGCCGCCATGATCTCGACGACGGTGAACCCAACCGAACAAGGTGACCACCTGATCGAGGTGCTCGCTCGACACTTGGCCGACATAACAGGTACGCATCAGAAAATCTCCACGAATGGCTGAGGACCGAGGAGCGCCCCGGTCAGGAATGCTTCGGACCCTGACGATCCGTATCGGCCGGACGCTCGGGGTCCGGAGTTGAAGACTGTGCAGGCACACCCTGTGCCGGATCGGACCCAAGCACGGCCCCGCCTGATGTGCGGGTTGCGCCCGGCGTCCCGGACTGCACGCCTGGCGTCCTGCGCGGGACGACGACACCCATCGAGACCACGTACTTGAGCGCCTCATCAACGCTCATGCGCAACTCGGTGACATCGCTGCGCGGCATCATCAGGAAAAAGCCAGAGGTCGGATTCGGCGTGGTCGGCACATAGACGGAGATCATCTCGCCTGCAACATGCTCGCTGATCTCAGCGGCCGGCTTGCCGGTCTGAAACGCAATGGTCCAGACGCCCTGGCGCGGATATTGAACGAGCAGCGCCTTGCGAAACGCATTGCCCTCGGGCGAGAACAAGGTATCGCTGACCTGCTTGACGCTTGAATAGATCGAATTGACGATCGGGATCCGCGAAAGCAGGTTTTCCCACAGTTTGACCAGCCGCTGCCCCAGGAAGTTCCGGGTCAGCAGGCCGGTGACGAAGATCACCAGAACGGTCAACAGAACCCCCATCCCGGGAATGTTCCAGCCGGTCAGCACATGGGGATGCCAGCTCGCCGGCAGCAGCGCCAGGCTCTGGTCCATGGTGGTGACGATCACCTCCAGCAGCCACAGAGTGATTGCCAAGGGAACCCAAATCAGCAGGCCGGTGATGAAATAGCCGCGAAGCGTGGAGGGGTGGTTCATGCTGATGGCAGTGCTCCCTGAATGGGCTGTGTCACGAAATAAGGAGGCGTCAGATCAGGCCGCCCCGGCAGAACTGCCGGAGCTGCCGGAGGATGCGGCCGTTGGTGCGGGACCAGCGCCGGCGCCACTTGAGGCCGTAGCCGTCGACCCGCTGGACTGCGCTGAACCGGACGAGCCGCCAGACGTCGACGGCGCGCCATCGGCTGCTCCGGACGAAGCCGAAGGGGCTTCGTTCCCACTCTTGGCGGGCGCTCCCGACCCGGAAGCGGCGCCCGAGGACTCGGCTTCCTTACCGGCGGTCTTGCCCTTGTCCCGGAAGTCGGTGACATACCAGCCGCTGCCCTTGAGCTGGAAGGCTGGCGCCGTCAACTGTTTGGCAAAGCTGTCCTGGTTGCATTGCGGACATGTAACCAGCGGCGGATCGGATCGCTTCTGCAACGCATCCTTCTCAAATCCGCAGCTGCCGCATCGGTAAGCGAAAATCGGCATCCTGATTCTCCAACGCCTGGTCTGGGCAAAGCCTGTCTTTCGACCAATCTTTCGACTATCCTTTGTTGCACCCGGCTCGACAGCGACAAGCCTCGCGCCCGGGCTTGCGCGGGTTTCCGCGCCATTCAAAGGAAAACCCGCAATTGTAAGCGATTTGGGGCTCAGACGTCCGCGTTCAAGCCCCCTGTGGAACCGATCGCCACGCCGGCGGGTCCGCCCTCTCTGGAGATATGCCTTGAACGAATTGCCGCTCAGCGGAGTCCGTGTCCTGGACTTCGGCCGCTACATCGCAGGTCCTTACTGCGCCGCCCTGCTTGCCGAGTATGGTGCCGATGTGATTCGCATCGAAAAACGCGGGGGCAGCGAGGATCGCTTCACGACGCCGATCACTGAGAATGGCGAAGGGGCGGGGTTCTTGCAGATGAACCGTAACAAGCGCTCAATGACCCTCGACCCAATGACACCGGCCGGTCGTGAAGTCGTGCGCAAACTGGTCCAGACCGCCGATGTCGTGGTGGCCAATCTGCCGGCGCAGACACTCAAGGCGATGGGGCTGGACGACGACTCGCTGCGCGCAATCAAACCGGACATCATCCTGACAACCAGTTCGGCCTTCGGGTCGACCGGACCGCTGGCGACGCGGGTCGGCTTCGATGGCGTAGCACAGGCCATGTGCGGCTCGCTGTACATGACAGGTGAACCGGATCAACCGTATCGGGCTCAAATCAACTGGGTCGATTTCGGCACTGCGTTGCACACAGCGCTCGGCACGATGGTGGCCCTGATGGAAAAGCAGCGTTCAGGCCGAGGGCAGAAGGTGGAGGGTTCCCTGCTGGGAACCGCACTTTCGCTGAACAACGCGGTCCTGATCGAGCAGGACGTCATCCACATCGACCGGGTGCCCACCGGCAACCGCGGCCAGACGTCGGCCCCAGTGGACGTCTTCCGAACCAAGGATGGCTGGATTCTCTGCCAGGTGGTCGGTCGCCCACTCTTTGAGCGCTGGGCCAAACTCATGGGGGACAGCCATTGGCTGACCGATTCGCGCTTTGACACCGACGAATCGCGCGGTATTCACGGCGAGATCATCAGCGAGCGGATGTCACGTTGGAGCGCAGAGCGCACGACTGACGAAGCGATCACCGCCCTTGGCGAGGCGAAAATTCCATGCGGCCCGGTCCTGACGCCGCAGCAGGCGCTGGATCATCCGCAGACCGCCGCACTGGGCTTTTACACGCCGACCGACTATCCAGGCTTGCCCAGGCCGGCACCGGTCAGCGCAGTGCCACTGAACATGACGGTCACGCAGGGTGGAATCCGTCACCGGGCCCCGACCTGCGGCGAGCATACCGAGGAAGTGCTCAAAGAACTCGGCTACGACGCCGCGCACATCAGCATGCTGCGCGACCAGAAGGCGATCTGATCCGTTACGGGCTTACGACGGGTAGCTCGTGAATCGGATTGCTGACCGATTCACGAGCTGCGCTGTTCGGGCGAGCCCCGTCAAAACGGGATGTCATCATCCATGTTGTCGAAGTCTTGCGCGGGAGCCGGACGGCGCTGCGCCGGCGCCTGGGCACCACCACCGCCTCCGCCACCACCACGGGACTGACCACTACCGCCCCCGGCTGCTTCGCGCGAGTAACCTGCGCCACCCTCACCGCCGCCGCCCTCGCGCGAACCGAGCATCTGCATTTCCTCGGCGATGATTTCGGTTGTGTACTTCTCAGCGCCGTCCTTGTCCTGCCATTTGCGGGTCTTGAGCCGTCCTTCAATGTAGACCGAGCGGCCTTTCTTGAGGTATTCCCCAGCGATCTCGGCCAGGCGGTCATAGAAAACCACGCGATGCCACTCAGTTTCCTCCCGCCGTTCGCCACTGGTACGGTCTTTCCAGTTGCGGGTGGTTGCGATGGAGACATTGCAGATGGCGCCCCCGCTCGGGCCATAGCGTGTTTCCGGATCACGTCCGAGATTACCGATCAGGGTGACCTTATTGATCGAAGCCATTGTTTCCTCCATGGCGGCAGTCCGCCTTGTTGCATCTTATCCAGAACTCGCTTACTGCAGCCCGGCATATCACCAGGCGCTTCCGAACACCTGCAGACGAAGCGAACCCGGGACCCGGTCAGCGCATCAATGCGCTGCAGTCTCTCGGGTTGGCCAGCGCTTGAGGCCGATCGCCGCCGCCAACCATACCACCAGCAGCACAGCACAAAGACCAAAGACTGAACCGGCCCCCATGCGCGCCTGGATCAGCCCGCCCAGTGCACCGCCCGAGAAGACCCCAAGCGCCTGCGCGGTGTTGTAAATGCCCAGCGCAGCACCCTTTGCACTGGGTGGTGCAAGACGCGAAACCAGGGACGGCAGACTCGCTTCGAGCACATTGAACCCGACAAAGAAGGCCAGCAGCAAGCCTGCCATCACGACTAGGCTGCCAGGTTGCGTCATCCAGCCGATGCAAACGGCCAGGAGCAGCGCAACCGACCCGAGAAAGACCTCACGCAGACGTCCGCGCCGCTCACTCCAGAACAACGGCGGCAGCATCACGATGAATGACAGCAGCACGACGGACAGATAAAGCTTCCAATGGGCGGCGAGCTCCAGACCACCCCGTTCAACGAGCCAGGCTGGCACGACCACGAAACTGGCCATCTGCACACAATGCAGGACCAGCACACCGAGATTGAGGCGCATCAGATCCGGATCCGTCGCGACCTGACGCAAACGAGCCCGAGCCGGTCTGGGGTCGCTGGCTTTATGGCGATCGGCCTGGGCATGCCCCAGCTCTGCTTGCCTGCTCCCCCGCTGTTCAGCCGTTTCCCAACCGCCAATCGGCACACTCGGCACAACAAAAATCGTCACCGCGATCGCGACAATCGCCAGCGTTCCGGTGAGTTCAAAAAGCCCATCCATGCCGATCCAGCCGTACAGAGCAGGCGCGGCAACGAGCGAGAAAGCGAAAGTCAGACCGATTGAGCCCCCGACCATCGCCATGGCTTTCGTACGTTGCGAATCTCGCGTGCTGTCCGCAATGCATGCGGTGATTGCCGCCGAGATGGCTCCCGACCCCTGAATGGCGCGACCGATCAAGACGCCCATCACGCTGTCGGCATTGGCGGCCACAAAGGAGCCGATTGCGAACAAGGCCAGGCCCAGAACGATCACCGGCTTGCGCCCGAACCGGTCCGACGCCATGCCGAAGGGCAGGTGCAGCAGCGCCTGCGACAGTCCGTAAATGCCCATGGCGAGCCCGACCAGCGCAGCCTGGTCGCCCCCGGGCAGGCCACGCGCATGCACCGCGAACACCGGCAGGATCAGGAAAAGGCCCAACATCCGCAAGGCGAACAGGGACGCGAGCGACGTGCTGGCGCGAAGCTCGAGCGCGGTCATGCGGCGGGATTCGGAGGTCATCGATTCAGGAGAGAGCACAAGGGTTTGTGCAACGCGGTATATTAGCCGATTGGCCTTCAGGCCCCTTTCAGCCTTTTTGCAGTGGCCTTTCCCGGCCCAGACTGGCATCGATGGACTCGATCCGCATCCGCGGCGCACGCACCCACAATCTGCAGAACATCAGCCTGGATCTGCCGCGCAACCAGCTGGTGGTGATCACCGGACTCTCGGGCTCCGGCAAGTCCTCGCTCGCCTTCGATACGCTTTACGCCGAGGGCCAACGTCGTTATGT
>JAURMJ010000007.1 GCA_030830765.1 Quisquiliibacterium sp. | reverse complement strand
GGTCGCCAGAAGATGCGGATCCGACAGCAGCTCGTCGACTGAGCGCATCGCCATCACCGGCGCATCAATTCGTTCAAGCAAACCGACCGCCGACGCGGTATCAAGCTTTCCAAGTTCAAGCTCCACCAGCCCATATAAATCGTCGATACGTTGCGTACGGCCCTCGATCGTGGCCAGCTCCGGATCCTGCTCAAGCAGATCCATGCGGCCGACGGCCTCGAAGAAACGCAGCCAGTGGCGATCGGAGTAGATCATCGCGCAGACCCAACCGTCGCTGGTCGCATAGGGTTTGCGATAGCGCGACAAGTGACGCGCATAGCCGGTCGGCCCCAGGGCCGGCAAAAAAGTTTCACCCTGAAGGTGATCGAACATCGCAATACGGGTCATCGTTTCGAACATCGTCACGTCGATCGCGCGTCCGACACCACTTCGCACCCGTCCGTAAAGCGCGGCCAGGATATTGTTGACCCCGGACAGCCCGGTCATCCGATCGGCCAGTGCAAATGGCGCGTAATGCGGCGTACCGACATTGCCAACGCCAGCAAGGTGCGTCAGCCCGCTGGCGCCCTGGATGATGTCGTCATAGGCAGGCAGGGCCGAATACGGCCCCCCGCGCGCAAAGCCGAACAGCCCGACATAGATCAGCCGCGGATTGACCTCGCGCAGGGTTTCCCAGTCGAGTCCAAGTCGTTGCATCGCCTGCGGCCGCAGGTTGTAGGTGAAGACATCGGCCGTCGCCACAAGCCGCAACAGCGCCTCGCGCCCTTCGGGTTTTTTAAGGTCCAGCACGAGGCTTTTCTTGCCGCGATTGGCATTCAGGAAAATTGCACCCATCTTCGGGTTGCGCATCGGCCCGATGCCCCGCACCAGATCGCCCTCCGGCGGCTCCACCTTGATGACTTCGGCGCCGAACTCGGCCAGCGTCTGGGTCGCGAAGGGTCCCATCAGCACCGACGTCAGGTCGATCACACGGACACCGGCCAGCGGCGCATCCTTCATTACATCGTCAGAGAACACGAAGAACTGCCCCCGTTCAGGCGTTGAAACGATCAAGCACCTGGCCTGGACCGTGCTCGCGCAGAACGGCCTGACGGCCGTCCCAGGTCATCTGACCATTGACCCAGACTCCGTGTACGCCGAGACCGTCACGGATCATGCGGCGTCCTCCCCCGGGCAGATCATCGACTGCGCGCAATTTGCCAATACCCACTTGCTCCGGGTCAAAGAGCAGCATGTCGGCCCAGTTGCCCGCCTTGATGCGTCCGCGGTCCGGGATACGGTACAGATCCGCAGGATGCGAAGTCAGTCGACGCACGGCCTCGGCCAGTGTGAACGTTCCGGTCTCACGGACCCAGTGGCCGAGCAGATGCATGCCGAAGCCCGCATCGCATAAATAGGTGAGGTGCGCCCCGGCATCGGACAAGGTCACAACGCCGGCCCGATGACGCAGCAACCTGGCCACCCCTTCGTCGCGGTTGTTGAAGAACTTGCCAACCAGTCCGGTTTCCAGATTCTCAGACAACACGAAATCGAGCAGCCAGTCGACCGGATCCTTGCCATGCTCGGCGGCCAGTTGCGCGACATTACGCTGCGCGAAAGCCGCATTCTCGGGACGTGCCGGATTGATTTCGATCTGCGACCAGTCCCCATAGAAAAGGATGCCTTCGGCCGGCGACTTCAGGTTCTGACGGAAACGCTCTCGCATTGCCGGCTGCACATAGATCTCGCGCAACATCTCACGGTCGCCCTCGACTTCCTTGACGCGCTCAAACGCGTCATGGCTGTAGAGCACATAGGGAGAGACCATGTCGAAATCAAACGAGAGCGGCTGGCAGCTCGTTTGAATGTAGACCTCATTGCCCCGATCGATGGCCTGTGCACAGCGGTCGTACATGGCCAGCCCGCGCTCGGGCGCCGAGTCGTGATACATCGACAACACCGTCGAGATGAACATCGGGCGACCTGTGGTCTGCGCCAACCGTTCCATATAGTCGGGCGTTGCGCGCGGCCCGGTCGCGCTCATGAACACGCCACGACCGACCTCACCGAGCACGCCGACCATCGCGGCGAGTTCCTCATCACCTGCGATGGTAGAGGGCATCGGCACACCGCCGTAGCCGCTGTGGTTCGGCGAGAATGACGAGGCAAAGCCGATTGCCCCGGCATCCATCGCCTCGCGCACCAAAGCGGTCATCCTTGCCAGCTCATCGGAGGTCGGCTCCGCTCGCGTACAGGCCTGCTCGCCCATCACGGCGGTGCGGATCACCGAATGCCCGGCGAACACTGCAACGTTCAGATCCGGTCCAATCCGGCGCAGCAGATCCATGTACTGCGGAAAGGATTCGAAGTCCCAGTTCACACCGGTCAGCAACGAATTCAGATCCATGCCTTCGACCACCGACAGGTTCTTCATCAGCATCTCGCGCTGATCCGGCGGGCAAGGCGCAATGCCAAAACCGCAGTTGCCGATCACAGCCGTGGTCACTCCAAGCGACGGCGATGGCGAGCACCCGCGATCCCAGGTGATCTGCGCATCGAAATGCGTATGCAGATCAACGATGCCAGGCGACAGCGCCAGGCCCTGCGCATCGATGGTCTGGCTTGCAGCGCCATCGACCTTGCCAACCTGTGCGATGCGGCCACCGCTGACGGCGACATCGCCATGGACGGGCTCTGCGCCGGAGCCATCGACGATCAGCGCATTGCGAATCAACAGGTCATGGGACATTGTTACTCCTCCTGGAAATCTGGTTTCAGAGGTAAGGGTCGGCCGGCGCGACAACTTCCGACACATCCGATCACGACAACGCCGCGCTCAGCCAAAGACCGCAATCAGGAAAAGCGGCTGAAATCGGGCTTGCGCTTTTCGAGAAAAGCCGTGAAGGCTTCACGCGCCTCGGGCGAGGAGAGCATCTGCCGAAACAACTGCCCCTCAGCCGTCATCTGGGCATCAATCGCCTGCTGTTGACCTGCGCGCAGCAGCTGTTTGGTGGCGCGCATCGATGAAGCCGGCAGACTGGCCAGGATGCGCGCCTTGCTCAACGCGTGGCTGATGGTATCCCCGTCTGCCACCACGGCATTCACAAACCCCATCTCGCAGGCCTGGCGAGCACCGACCATCTCGCCAAGCAGCAGCATCTGCGCAGCACGTTGCAGACCCACGATACCGGGCAACAACAAGCTTGAGGCAGCCTCGGGACAAAGCCCCAGTTGCGCGAATGGGGTTGAAAACCGCGCTGATTCACCGGCATAGACGAGATCACAATGCAGCAGCATCGTGGTGCCAACTCCGACCGCGGGACCGTTGACGGCGGCCACCAGCGGCTTGGCGAACCGACTGATACCGTGCAGGAAGCGAAACACCGGGCTGGCCTCGCCCTGCGGTGGATTGGCCAGAAAATCCTGCAGATCATTCCCCGCGGTGAAGACCTGTTCAGACCCATGGAACAACACACTGCGCACGGCCGTGTCAGCCGTTGCCTGCACCAGCGCATCTGCCATTGCTGCGTACATGTCCGCAGTGATGGCATTCTTCTTGTCGGGGCGATCGAACGCGATCTGCATCACCGCGTCCTCGATGGTCACTCGTATGGTCATGTGCTTATCGTCAGATGGGAGCGAATGGTCCGGCACGATGCGCCGGACTCTGGGTCTCATCCTACTGTTTTTACCGTCATGCCGCCCCGCACCCCGGCAGGGATGCTCCGTAGGGTGGACATCCTCGCTCCATTGCCTAGAATCAGGACATCCCCACCGCCTGTGAGGCGAACCGCCCAAAACCCATTTCTCAGTTCAAGGAGACCCGATGACTGGACGAAATATGCTCCCCATCGCCATTTCAGCAATCTGCCTGTCGCTCGCGATGACGAGCGCACAGGCCCAAAAGATGGTCAGCGTGGATCGTCCGGAAGCCAATCTGCGTGCCGGGGCCGGCACTAAACACAAGGTGATCTGGGTCTTGTCCCGAGGCTACCCGCTCGAAGTGCTTGGTCGTTCGGGCAACTGGCTCAAGGTGCGCGACTTTGAGCGCGATGTCGGATGGATTTACAAACCACTGACCTCCAGCAAACCGCACCAGATCGTCAAGTCGCGGGTTGCCAACATCCGAAGTGGGCCTGGCACCGGCAACCGGATCCTGGGTCAGGCCGAGTACGGCGAGGTCATGCGCACGCTCGAAAACAAGTCGAAATGGGCGAAGGTGCGTAATGGCAAGGGTCTGGTCGGCTGGATTGCAAAAAGCCTGCTCTGGGGGTGGTGAGGGCAGCATGTGCCCGGCCTGAGTGGAAGGTGTCAGCCACGCAGCGCTCGCAATGACGGGATTCTCAGTCACACTTGCGCTTGCGGCGCACGCTGTGGGCTGCGCCAACCCGACCTGCGAACCCCAGCCGGAGTGAATCCATGAGTACCCCCCTCGAAGGCCAGACGACAAGCCCGCTCCCGGAGGCACGCGTCAGCCGCTCGCTTGAGCGGCGGCTGCGCAAAATCCTGTCGCTGGACGACTTCGAGCAGGCAGCTCGCGAGCATCTGCCTGCTCCGGTCTTTGCCTACGTGGTGGGCGGTGTCGAAGACAATCATTCGCTGCGCGACAATCGCGAGGCTTTCGACATTTACGGTTTCGTGCCACGGATGCTGGTCGGCCTGACCGGGCGCAGCACGCAGGTTGATCTGTTCGACCACCGCTGGGCTCAGCCCTTCGGCATTGCGCCGATGGGAATCAGCGCGCTGACCGCCTATCGCGGCGACATCGTCCAGGCCCGGGCCGCGGCACAGGCCAATGTTCCGATGATCATGAGTGGTTCGTCGCTGATCCGCCTCGAGGAGGTGGTTGCGACCAATCCGCATGCCTGGTTCCAGGCCTACCTGCCGGGCAGCGAGACGCAGATTGAACCGCTGATCCAACGCATTGCCCGCGCCGGCTATCAGACGCTGGTCATCACCGTCGATACGCCTGTTTCAGCCAATCGGGAAAACAATGTGCGTGCCGGATTTTCAACGCCGCTGCGCCCGAGTCTGCGACTGGCCTGGGATGGTCTCTCCCATCCACGCTGGCTTCTAGGCACGTTCCTGCGCACCCTGATCTGGCACGGCATGCCACATTTCGAGAACAATTTCGCGGAGCGAGGCGCCCCGATCCTGTCAGCCGACGCGGTCCGCAGCCATGGCGATCGCGGGTATCTGGAATGGCGACATCTGCAACGAATCCGCCGGCTGTGGAAGGGCCGACTGATCATCAAAGGGATTCTGGATCGGCGTGACGCAATCAAGGCGCGTGACCTGGGCGTGGATGGCATCATCGTCTCGAACCACGGCGGCAGACAGTTGGATGGCGCCGTATCACCGCTGCGGGTGTTGCCCGGCATCGTCGAGACCTGCCCGGACATTCCGGTGATGATGGACAGCGGCATCCGACGTGGCACCGATGTGCTCAAGGCTCTGGCACTGGGCGCGCGATTTGTATTCGTCGGCCGGCCCTTCAACTACGCGGCAGCGATTGCCGGTCAGGCCGGCGTTGCCCACGCGATCTCGCTGCTAGGCCAGGAGGTTGCACGGGACATGGCACTGCTGGGCGTCAACCAGGTCAGCGAACTGGCCACTGCACAGGCGCTGGTTCGCCTTTGATGCACTCTGATCCCTGACTCAGGCGACTGCTCCGCCCTCGGGGCGAACAGCTGTCCGGGCAGCCCAAGGCCGCCCGGCCCGCAGAATCAGTCACCACCCAGCCGTAAGTTGCTTGGCTGACGTCGCTCGATCGACCATTTCAACAAGGCTGCACTGCGGAAGATGCCGTGCGCAAACTTGCCATACGGCAATGTGAGGAACAGCGCCATCACGACCCCCAGATGGATTGCCAGCAACGAGGCCATCGCAGTCGTGTCACGCCAGGCCAGCAGCGCCAGGCCGGTCACGCTGACCAGGAACAGCAGCGCGATGAAACCCAGGTCCATGGGCGACTGCGCCTTGTCGCCATGCAGCGGATGACGCTTCAGATGCAGCCAGCCCAACCCGAGCGGCCCGATCACCAGTCCGATGCCACCGACGGTGCCCAGCAGCACCGGCAGGCTGGTCACCGGATACGGCGCCTGCCAGCCAAGCAGATAGTGATAGAGGGTGGCCACACTGGTCGATGCGAAGCACAGCATGAAACCGTAGAAGGTCAGGTGATGAAAACGACGGCGCCATAGGGTTGGCCTGTCGTCCACATCATTGCAGCCTTCACCGGTGCCGCCATCCAGATACGTCAGGCGCAGCGCATTGCCAGTTGCTTCGGCAATCGCCTCGCTGCGTTGCTGCTCGGCAGCCGGGGTCGGCGCAACGCCGGGCTCACCCGCATGCCCCGGATTGGTCTCGCGCCAGAATCGGCGCACGCCCATCCCCAGCGCCAGCACCGCAAACCCGAACACCGTGCCGAACATCGCAACCAGCAAGTTGTGCGGGAACACCGCGTAAAAGTTGCCGGCCAGCGCCTTGCCCATCGTATTGCCCTGCACCGCGATCAGCATGAACAGCGCCAGGCCGACGGCCAACGCCAGCGACACGGTCAGGCCGGCCCGACGGTAAAGTCCGCCGAGGGCCTGAGGCCACGCATATTCCGTGTAGGTCTGAAGACGTACGCGGGCCATCGCCTGCGGAACATTGACCTGAAAATCGTTGGGCGGCGCGTACTGACAGGCATGCAGACAGGCGCCGCAGTTATGGCACAGGTTTGCGAGGTAATGCACATCGGCACGCCCGAACTCCAGCCGCCGGGTCATCGC
>JAURMJ010000074.1 GCA_030830765.1 Quisquiliibacterium sp. | reverse complement strand
GTGATGTCACAGCTTGCAGACACCGACATCCTGCTATTCGAGCGTGGGCCGCAGGCCGGCGAGTGTCTGCATGGTTTGCTCGAGTCCATCGACTTCACAGATCCGCAGAGCTGGCCGCCGGCAATCCAGGCGGCGCTGCGCAGAACCCGGGGGCTGCCGCTCGGTGAGCAGATGCTCCAGGGAATGCTGCAGAACCTGCTGAACACTGCGTTGCCGATTGGCACAACCAATCCGCTCAGGCTTGCTGATCTGCCGCTGGACAGGCGGCTGACCGAACTGGAGTTTCACCTGACTTGCGCGGGCCTGCGCGATCGCGATCTGAACCGCGTTCTGCGCTCGCAGGGTTACCCCGGGTTGCGCCTTGGGTTTGCTCCGTTGCAAGGGTTCCTCAAGGGGTTCATCGACCTCGTCTTTGAGCACGAGGGGCGCTATTTCGTGCTCGACTGGAAATCAAATCACCTGGGGAATTACCCCGCTGATTACGGTCGTGCGCAGATGTCGGCTGAAATGACCCGCCACGCCTATCACCTGCAGTCACTTCTTTATTGCGTTGCGCTGGATCGGTATCTGCGGCAACGGATTGCCGGCTACGATCGACAGCATCACTTCGGTGGATCGGTCTATCTGTTTGTCCGGGCCGTGCGTCCGAATTGGGTGCTCGATGACGGATCACCAGCTGGTGTGTATTTCGATCGCCCGTCCGATGCGCTGATCGATGAACTGGACAGTCTGCTGGCAGGTGGGGGACGCGGCAATGCCTGAAACAAGTCGCCTTTCTGCTGATCTTTTGCTTGCGTCGGGGTTTGCCGACCGTGTTTCGCGCTGGGCGCTGGCCCGTGGCGCATCACCAGAAGCGGCCCAGACGGCGGCCGGCGCGGCCAGGCAGTTGTCGCTGGCCTGTTCGGCTGGGGATGTCTGTCTCGAGCTGCCGGCGGTCGCGCTGGAACCATCCGATCGATCAAATTTGCCCAGAGCCACTGATCCATCCGGTTTGCGCGAGCTCCTTCTGGCATCCCGGGTCGTTGGCACGCAGCTTGAGCCAGGCAATCATCCACTAGTACTGGATGAGGGCGACCGGCTGTACCTGCATCGCTATTTCGATTATGAGCGGCGACTCGCAGACCGTCTGCTCAGACTGCATGCAAGGCCGCTGCAGATTGCAGACTCGCTGCCAACAATGCGTACACGCCTGGAGGCACTGTTTGCAGGGGCCCGAACAGGAGTGGATGCATCGCCAAGCGAGATGCCAGACGATCCCCTCGACTGGCAACGCATCGCCGTCGCGATGGCACTGGCCTCACGCCTGACTGTCGTCAGTGGCGGACCGGGCACTGGGAAAACGACGATGGTGGTCAACCTGCTGGCCTGCCTGCTGCAGACCGAACCCGAACTGCGCGTCGCACTGGCGGCACCAACTGGTAAGGCTGCCGCACGGATGACCGAGGCAATCCGGCGGCAAGCCTGTCATTTGCCTGCGCAAGTGGCGAGTCTGTTGCCCAAAGAAGCTTCGACGATTCACCGACTGCTGGGCGTTGCGCGGACGGGGACCGGTTTCAGGCACGGAGCGGGCATGCCGCTGCCGGTCGATCTTTTGATCGTGGATGAGGCATCCATGCTTGACTTGTCGTTGGCCGTGCACCTGTTTGAGGCCCTCACCGACGGTGCACGGGTCGTGCTGCTTGGTGACAAGGACCAGCTGGCTGCGGTCGAATCGGGCGCTGTGTTCGCTGATCTGTCCGGGAATCCGGCGATTGGCGATTCATTCAGAAAAACGCTGGCAAGCCTCTGCGGGATCTCGCCAGAACTGATTCAGCCTCCACCAACCGACGCGCTTGCAAGTTCGGCACTGGCCGACTCCGTCGTCTGGTTCACCAGGAACTACCGCTTCGGTGCAAAGTCGGGCATCGGACGTTTGGCAGCCTGCATCAATCGTGGGGACGTAGACGCAGTCCATGAAATCCTGCGGGAGAGTGCCGATCCGGGAGCGCAGCTGCGCTGGTTGCGCGATGAAGTGCGGGCCGACGAAGCACTCATCGATGTTGCAGTCGCTGGTTACCGTCCGTTCATCGAAGCGCTGAATCAGCCTGCGATTGATCCGTCCGCAGTGTTCAAGGCCTACGATCAGTTCCGCGTGCTGTGCGCGCTGCGTGACGGGACGTTTGGGGTCGGGACCGTCAATGAGCGACTGTCTGCCAAGCTTCGCCTGCAACTGCAGGCCCCAGGTTTCCTGGATGCGGATGTTTCGCGTCAGTCACCCCCTTCACAACATGCCGAATTTTCTTCCTGGTACATCGGTCGACCGGTCATGGTGCTGCGCAACGATTATGTGCTGCGGCTTTTCAATGGTGATATCGGGATCGCGTTGCCCGATCAGCATGGCGAGCTGATGGTGCACTTTGCGAGGTCAGAAGGAGGGTTTCGCCTCATCCCGCCGGTCAGGCTGCCACCGGTCGAGACTGCGTTTGCAATGACCGTGTACAAGTCTCAGGGGTCTGAATTCGACAGCGTCCTGGTGGTGCTTGGGAGTGCTGCCAATCGCGTGATGTCTCGTGAGCTGCTGTATACCGCCGTGACCCGGGCCCGCAACCAGGTGGTGGTGGCTGCTTCCACCGAGGCGCTGAATACAAGCGTCCAGCGAAAGACGGTCAGGCGCTCCGGCTTCAGAACCCGAATTGCCGAATCGTTGCTTGCGCAGGAATCAAACCCAGGGTCGCCCGGCTGCTGAACGCACGCCGGGCTTGTGACGATACGACAGCGCCGCTCGGCTCAGAGCCGCTCGACAATCGTTACGTTGGCCATGCCACCGCCCTCGCACATCGTCTGCAGGCCATAGCGCTTGCCGCGCCTGCGCAGCGCATGGACCAGGGTCGTCATCAGTTTGGTCCCTGAGGCGCCAAGCGGGTGTCCCAGCGCAATTGCGCCGCCGTTCACATTCAGACATTCGGGGTCCGCGCCAGTTGTCTGCAGCCAGGCCAAGGGCACCGGTGCGAAGGCCTCGTTCACTTCGAACAGGTCGATATCGGAAATCTTCATGCCGGCGCGTTTCAGTGCCAGTTCGGTCGCCGGCAGCGGCGCCTCGAGCATGATCACCGGATCCTGACCCAGCACCGTCATGTGATGGATCCGTGCCAGCGGCTGCACGCCAAGCGTCTTGAGACCGCGCTCATTGACCACCATCACGCCGGAGGCACCATCGCAGATCTGGCTGGCCGTGGCTGCGGTGATCCGTCCCCCTTCGGCCAGCAGCTTGACTGAGCCGATCGAGTCAAGCGTTGCGTCATAGCGGATGCCCTCGTCACGTGAATGCATCTCATCGGTCTCGCTGCCGTCGGCAAGTCTGACTTTCAGCGGCAAGATCTCGTCATTGAACTGACCCGAATCGGTTGCCGCGATGGCACGCTGGTGGCTCAGCAACGCGTAGGCATCGAGCTGCTCCTTGGTCAGGTCATATTTCTTGGCCATCATTTCAGCACCCGTAAACTGGCTGAAATGGACGTCCGGGTAACGCGCCTGCAGGATGGGACTCATGTAGTGGCCCATGCCATTCTTTTGCGGCAGCACTGCGGTGGAACCCATCGGTACGCGGGTCATGCTTTCAACCCCCGAAGCGATCACGATGTCCATCGTTCCGGACATGACCGCCTGGGCCGCGAAATGCAGCGCCTGCTGCGATGAACCGCACTGACGGTCCAGCGAGGTGCCCGGCACGCTCTCAGGCAGCACGGAAGCAAGCACCGCATTGCGTGCCACGTTGATGCCCTGCTCGCCGATCTGGCTCACGCAGCCCATGATCACATCTTCAACAAGCGCGGGATCCGCGCCGGTGCGCGCGACGAGTTCGTCGATCACCTGGGCAGCCAGGTCGACTGGATGCCATCCGGACAGTTTGCCGCCTTTCTTGCCGCCCGCGGTGCGGGTAGCTGCCACGATGTAGGCCTGTGCCATTTCAATCTCCAGGTTCGATGAATTTTGAGTGGTCTTGAGAATAACTGAATCGGCCTGTCGCACATCTTTCGCTTGCGCACAGTCAATGCAACGTTGATCATTCGAGAATGACTAAATTCAGCGATCCGAAGACAACCTGGAACGGACGCTATGCCGGCGCCGATGGTTTCCTGTTCGGCGAGGAGCCGAACCAGTGGTTGAGCCACTGCACGGCCTTGCTCAAGCCGGGTGCCCGAGTGCTTTGTGTCGCCGATGGGGAAGGCCGCAATGGCGTGTGGCTTGCCGAGCATGGCTGCCAGGTCACAAGCTTTGATCTTTCTGATGTGGGGATCAGCAAGGCGCGCGATCTGGCCAGACGCAAGGGCGTTCAACTTGATGTGCAGCAAAGCGATGCTGCCGAATGGGACTGGCAACCGGAGCGTTATGACGCGGTGGTTGCAATCTTCATCCAGTTTGCCGCTCCCGCCCTGCGGGCTCGCCTGTTCGAGGGCATTCGCAGGACGCTGGTCCCTGGCGGCTTGCTGATCATCGAGGGGTACGGTCCGCGCCAGCTGATCTACAAGACGGGTGGCCCCGGAGTCGAGGACAATCTGTACACAATGCAGTTGCTCGCGCGGGGCTTCGATGGCTGGGATGTGCTGGCTTCACGCGACGTCGATCGCGAGGTGAGCGAAGGTGCAGGGCATCACGGCATGTCGCATCTGGTGTCGGCGGTGCTTGGGAAGCCCTGAGCAGGACAGGCAGGGCGGCTATCGGCCCAGCTCGGCCGCCACCAGCTGCCAGACTGCCTGGTCAAGCACCAGGCTCACGTGACCCAGCCCGCCCAGTTCGATGATCCTTGCACCGGGCAGGGTCTGATTGCTCTGTGGCGCGACAATGTTGTCATGGTGGCTGAGGATGACACTGAAGCGCCGTCCGAATGCCTCGTCTTCGTGCGCTGCCAGCGTGCGCAGCCAGTCGCTGTCGGGGCGCATCTGCATGCCGTTGATGCCGCTGGCAAAGCGTGCATGAATCGTTCCCCGGTGCGGTGTGCCAAGCGTCACAATGCGCTCGATGGGCGCATCCGGACAGGCTCGCAGGTAGGCTCGTGCAGCCAGTCCGCCCATGCTGTGGCAGACAAGTGCAACGCGCTCGCGGCCGCTTCGCTGCTGCAGTTCGCGGACCGCCCGGTCGATGACCGGCGCATAGTCGTCGATTGAGGAAAAAACAGGCTCCAGTACCACGGCCTGCAGAAGATGTCCGCGACTGGCCAGCCAATGGGCCATTGGGTACCAGATCTGGCGATTACAAAGATAGCCGTGAACAAGAACCACCGGAATCGGCCCGGCGCTGATTGCGCTGTCTGCACTCTTTTGGCTTTTGATCCCCGCAGTGAGGTTTTCCCCTGGAAGGCCTCTGTTGGCACGCCAGGCCTGGGCCCACTGAAAAACCCGAATCGAGTCGCCCAACTCCCGCAGGTAGATCTTCAGCAGGCCAGCCGGACCGCGTTGCCAGGCCGGCGGGGTTGGGCTGCCCGCCCAGTGAGCCAGCAGGAAGTCCAGTGCGATGATCTGTGCGTGCAGCCACAGCGGCAGGATCAGCGCGGCTGCCAGCGTCGCCGCAAGTGGCCAGTCTTGCCAGCCGATCAGCCAGCCGGCCAGCAAGAGTGTCGAGGTCCATTGAGTGATCTGGATCAGCCGCAGCAGTCTGGCAACCATCATTGTTTTCGCAGTTTCAGGAGGGATTGGTCGCGACCAGGCCGATTGATTTTCGTTCGGTGGCGTATGGTGGTGAAGCTCGGGTCGCAGCCGTCATTGTATTGAGTTCGACAATCCGACTATTGCCGCGATATAATCTACGGTTCCCTGGGATGGCTCGGGGGATTTGTTCCTTGCTGCTTACGCTGACGCAGGCGGGCGGCCACAGACCACAAGGAGATTCAATGCGTCATTACGAAATCGTTTTCATCGTCCACCCGGATCAGAGCGAGCAGGTGCCCGCGATGATCGAGCGCTATAAGACCATGGTCGAAGCGCAGGATGGCAAGGTTCATCGTATCGAGGACTGGGGTCGCCGCCAGCTGGCGTACCCGATCCAGAAGGTCGCCAAGGCGCATTATGTGCTGATGAACGTCGAGTGCGGCGTCCCGGTGTTGGCCGAGATCGAGCATGCGTTCCGCTTCAATGACGCAGTTCTGCGCCATTTGACGGTCTCGATGCGCAAGGCAGAAACCGCTGCTTCCCCGATGCTCAAGCAGATCCAGCGCGAAGAGTCGCGCAAGGTCGTCACTGAGACCGTGGAGGAGTAAGCACAGCGTCGTCCCGTTGGGCAGGTTTTTTGCCGACGGCCGCGTCCGGTGTCGATCAACCGCGTAGAACTTCAAGCCATGCTGGTGCAGCGCGAAGAAATTCGCTACAGCCCCGCTGGTGTTCCGCTCCTGGTAGCAGTCCTTGCTCATTCGTCTGAGCAACCTGAGGCTGGCGTTGCGAGGAAGATCGACCTGGAACTGTCCGCAGTGTTCGCGGGCAAGGTCGCACAGGCAGCCGCAAGACTTGATCCGGGATGTCGTCTGACGGCCAGGGGTTTCCTGGCTCCCAGGCGCAGGCAGTCAAAACTGATGGCCCTGCACGTAACCGAATTCGAAATCATCGAGGTGTGATATGGCGTTTGCCCGCCGTGGTTCCAAAAATGACAAGAAGAAGCGTCCTTCCCAGAGCGCGCTCTTCAAACGCAAGAAGTTCTGCCGCTTTACCGCAGAGAAGATTGAGTGGATTGACTACAAGGATGTCGATACCCTCAAGGATTTCATCACCGAAACCGGCAAGATCATCCCGGCTCGCCTGACCGGCACCAAAGCGCGTTACCAGCGCCAGCTGCAGGATGCCATCAAGCGTGCGCGTTTCCTCGCGCTGCTGCCGTTCACCGACAACCACTAAGCAGGGAGAAGACAACATGCAGATCATCCTGCTCGAAAAAGTGGTCAACCTCGGTCAGCTTGGTGATGTGGTCAAGGTCAAGGACGGCTACGCTCGCAACTTTCTGATCCCGCAGGGCAAGGCGCGCCGTGCCACGCAACAGGCCATCGCTGAGTTCGAGGCCCGTCGTGCCGAACTGGAAAAGGTTCAGGCCGATCGTCTGGCCGCGGCTCAGGGCGTCGGCGAGAAGCTCAATGGCACGACCGTCCAGATCAGCCAGAAGGCTGGTGTTGATGGCCGACTGTTCGGCTCGGTCACCAATGCGGATATCGCCGAAGCACTGGGTAAGCAGGGCTTCCAGGTCGAGAAGGCCATGGTTCGGCTGCCCGCGGGTCCGTTGAAGAC
>JAURMJ010000073.1 GCA_030830765.1 Quisquiliibacterium sp. | reverse complement strand
GCCGAGTTGAATGCGGGCGATGCCGGCGCTGCGTGCACGCGCATGCACGGCCTTCATCATCAGTTCGCCGAATCCGCGCTTGCGATGTGCCGCGATCACCCCCAGCCGCTTGACCTCCCAGCAATCGCCTTGGTGATCCAGCGGGAAGTAGCGCACGCTGCCAGCCAGTTCCCCTTCGATGAACAACAGCAAACCACCGCCCCGATCCAGCACGCCGGTAACGTAGTCAACCGTTTCATCGTAAAGCGATGAAGTCTCGGCAACCCGACCTCGCCAGGCCTGCAGCGAGACCCGGTGCATCAGCTCCGCATCGGCCGGTTTGGCGTCACGGAGCTGGATGTTCATTTGACCTTCATCCCCGGGGCTGCGCCCTGATCCGGCGACAGCAGGAAGATGCCTTCGCCAAGAGAGGGGTCGTCAAACGAGGAGGCCAGCACCATGCCCTCGGACAGGCCGAACTTCATCTTGCGCGGCGCAAGGTTGGCGACCATCACGGTCAGGCGCCCGACCAGCGCTGCGGGCGCGTAGGCCGCCTTGATGCCGGCAAACACATTGCGTGTCTGCGCTTCGCCGCAATCGAGCGTCAGACGCAGCAGTTTGTCCGAACCCTCGACAGCCTCCGCCGCTACGATTCGAGCCACCCGAAGATCGACTTTGGCAAAGTCGTCGATCGAGATCGTCGATGACTGCGCTGCCGCATCAGCAGGCTTTTCGGTGGCCGCGGCGGATTTCTTCTTGCTCTTGGTCGAGTCCGTACCAACTGCCTTCGTTTCAGAACCAGCTGCAGCTGGGATATCGAACAGCGCATCGAGCATTTTCGGATCGACACGAGTCATCAGATGCTCGTAGCGGCCGATCGACGCCGGCGGGTTGGAGAGATCATCCCAGCACAGTGCTGCGCAGCCCAGGAAGGTTTCGGCCTGCGCCGCCAGCGCTGGCAGCACCGGCTTGAGCCAGATCGTCAGGGCATGAAAGCCGGCGATGCAGGCCGAGCAGACCTGCTGCAAGCGTTCGCGCTGACCCGGATCCTTGGCAAGTTCCCAGGGCTTTTCGGCATCGAAATGCTGGTTGATGCGGTCCGCGTATTCCATCGCCACCCGCAGCGCTCGACCAAACTCGCGGTTCTCCCAGCAGCGGGCAATTTCCTCAGAATGCTTGTCTGTCTCGAACCCCGACCAGGCGGGCAGTTGACGCACATCGGCGAGTTGGCCTTCGAAGAAGCGCGCCAGAAAGCTTGCTGCGCGGCTTGCGATGTTCACATACTTGCCAACCAGATCGCTGTTGACCCGCGCGACGAAATCGTCAGGGTTGAAGTCGACGTCCTCGACGCGGGCGTTGAGCTTGGCTGCGATGTAGTAGCGCATCCACTCCGGATTCATCCCGATTTCGAGGTAGCGAATCGGGGAGATGCCCGTGCCGCGGGACTTGCTCATTTTCTCGCCGCTGACGGTGATAAACCCATGCACGAAGACGTTATCCGGAGCCTTGCGTCCCGAGAAATTCAGCATGGCCGGCCAGAACAGCGTGTGGAAGTAGATGATGTCCTTGCCAATGAAGTGGTACTGCTCGACCTGCGGATCGGCAATAAACTCATCGTAGCTCTGTGCCGTCTGGGCCAGCGCCTGCCCCTTGGCGAAATGATTCTTCAAACTGGCCAGATAGCCAACAGGAGCATCCAGCCACACATAGAAATATTTGCCTGGCTCATCCGGAATCGGAATGCCGAAGTAGGGTTCATCACGTGAGATGTCCCAGTCACCAAGGCCCTGCTCGCCATCGAGCCATTCGCGCGCCTTGTTGGCGACCTCTGGCTGCAGCTTGCCATCCTGGGTCCACTGGCGCAGGTACTCGACACAGCGCGAGTCGGACAGGCGGAAGAAGAAATGCTCCGATTGGCGCATCTCGGGCGTGGCCCCGGACAGCGTCGAATAGGGGTTGTGCAGTTCGGTCGGCGCATAGACCGCACCGCAGACCTCGCAGGAGTCGCCGTACTGGTCCTTCGCACTGCATTTCGGGCATTCGCCCTTGATGTATCGATCAGGCAGGAACATGCCCTTGACCGGATCAAAGAACTGCTCAATGGTCTTGCGTGAGATCAGGTCTGCAGCTTTGAGCTTGCGGTAGACATCCTGAGAAAGTTCGATGTTTTCAGGCGAGTGGGTCGAATGCCAGTTGTCGAACGAGATGTGGAATCCGTTCAGATAGCGTGGACGCTCGGCCGCGATGCGCCCAACCAGTGTCTCGGGCGTGATGCCCTCGGACTGCGCCTTGAGCATGATCGGTGCACCATGGGCGTCGTCGGCGCAGACAAAATGCACCTCGTGCCCGCGCATGCGCTGAAAACGCACCCAGATATCGGCCTGGATGTATTCCATGATGTGGCCAATGTGAAATGAGCCATTGGCATAGGGCAGAGCAGTGGTGACGAACAGGCGGCGCTTCATGGGGTCCTGGATCTCCGGTCGGGGGCCGAAAGAAAAACCTTGGATTCTACTCGGCTGACAGGGTTATCGGGGTGTCTGGCGGCCCGATCGGGCCGGTTTCGTTTAGACTTGCCGCGACACGATTTTCCCCGGAATACAAGCCCATGAGCATGACCGTCGACCAAGTTAACGAAGCGCTGCGCGCAATCATCGATCCGAACACCGGCAAAGACCTTGTCAGCAGCAAGTCGGCCCGCAATGTCCGCGTCGATCAGAGCGACGTGAGCGTTGACGTCGAGCTAGGCTATCCGGCCCGCAGTCAGATCGAAGATATCCGCCGCAAGGTGATTTCCGTGCTGCGTGAGTTGCCAGGTGTTGGCAACGTGAGTGCCAATGTCTACCAGAAGATCATCTCCCATTCGGTGCAGCGTGGCGTCAAGCTGCTGCCCGGAGTCAAGAACATCATTGCCGTTGCCTCCGGCAAGGGCGGGGTCGGCAAGAGCACGACGGCAGTGAACCTTGCGCTGGCGCTGGCCTCCGAGGGCGCCAAGGTTGGCATGCTCGACGCCGATATCTATGGCCCGTCGCAGCCGACGATGCTTGGGATTGCCGGTCGCCCCGAAACGCAGGATGGCAAGCGGCTGGAGCCGATGCAGGGCCACGGACTGCAGGCGATGTCGATCGGCTTCATGATCGATGTCGACACGCCGATGGTCTGGCGCGGTCCGATGGTCACCCAGGCCCTTGAGCAACTGCTGCGCGAGACCAACTGGGATGATCTCGATTACCTGATCATCGACATGCCGCCGGGAACCGGTGACATCCACTTGACGCTGGCCCAGAAAATTCCGGTGACCGGTGCCGTGATCGTCACCACGCCGCAGGACATTGCGCTGCTTGATGCGCGCAAGGGTCTGAAGATGTTCGAGAAGGTCGGCATTCCGATTCTTGGGATTGTCGAGAATATGGCGATGCACGTGTGCTCCAAGTGCGGCCAGATCGAGCACATCTTTGGTGAGGGCGGTGGTGAGCGGATGGCCAAGCAGTACGACGTCGACTATCTCGGCGGTCTGCCGCTGGACATCAAGATTCGCGAGCAGGCAGATTCCGGCTGCCCGACCGTCGTGGCCGATCCGGATGGAGCCATCGCGGATACCTACCGGGCCATTGCGCGCAAGGTCGCCATCAAGATCGCCGAGCAGGCTCGCGACATGAGCTCTAAGTTTCCGTCGATCGTCGTACAGAACACCTGAGGTGGCTTGAAGCGGCAACTGCAACTCCTGGGCAGCCGGGCAGACGCTCAGTCCGCTGCGTTGGGGTTGCCGGGTTATCGGCTTGCGCGCGGGCTGCGTGCGCCGATTCTGCGTTGGGTCGTCTGCTGGATCATGGCGACGAGCGCCCTGACCGTCCCTCTCGCGTCGCACGCCGCAGCACCGGCTCCCCTGACTGTGTTTGCGGCTGCCAGTACGCGCGATGCGTTGCAGGAACTGGCTTTGCGCTGGCAACAGCAGACGGGTCTGGGGCCGCGACTGGTGTTTGCCGGCACGGCATCGCTGGCCCGCCAGATCGAGCAGGGCGCGCCTGCGCAGCTTTTCATCAGTGCCGATCAGGAATGGACCGACTACCTGCTGCAGCGCCGGCTGCTGGTGCAGTCCTCAGTCGAGCCGTTGCTTGGAAACCGGTTGGTGCTGATCGCGCCTCGTGATGCGAAGTTCGATATCGTTGAACTCAAACAGGGAGTGGACCTGAAGGCGCTGCTGGGGACAGGCCGCCTGGCGCTGGCAGATGTCCGGTCGGTGCCAGCTGGCCGCTATGCCAAGGCAGCTCTGCAGGCGATCGGCGCCTGGGAGGGGCTGCAAGATCGCTTCGCAATGAGTGAGAATGTGCGGGTCGCGCTTGCGTTTGTCGCGCGTGGTGAGGCGCCATTGGGGATTGTCTATGAGAGTGACGCGCGGGCCGAACCCCGGGTACGCGTGATGGCCCGGTTTGACGAAAAACTGCATCCAGCCATCGTCTACCCGTTGGCCGTCGTAACCAGTGGCCCTCATCCGCAAACTGATCAATTCAAGCGGTTTCTTCAGAGTGATGAGGCAGCTGAGGTCTTTCGCCGATACGGGTTCAAGGCGCCTGTGATCAGGTCGGGTGCGCCATGAACGCACTCGGACCTGACGAGCTGGCCGCGATCTGGCTCAGTCTCAAGGTCGCCTGCTGGGCAACGCTTGCCTCGCTGCCTTTCGGCATCGCGGTGGCCTGGCTGCTGGCCCGGGTTCGCTTCCCTGGCATGCTCGTGCTCAACAGTCTTGTGCACCTGCCGCTGGTCATGCCGCCGGTAGTCACTGGCTACCTTTTGCTGCTTGGATTCGGGCGGCGCGGACCGATCGGCGCCTTCCTGGAAGAGCAGTTCGGCATTGTGTTCGCGTTTCGCTGGACGGGCGCAGCACTGGCCTGCGCGATCATGGGTTTTCCGCTGATGGTCAGGGCGATCCGACTGGCCATTGAGGCGGTCGACCCGCGGCTCGAGCAGGCCGCCTCGACGCTGGGTGCCTCGCCGTTCTGGGTGTTTCTGACTGTGACCCTGCCACTTGCACTGCCTGGCGTGATCGCAGGCGCAGTGCTCAGCTTTGCCAAGGCGCTTGGTGAATTCGGTGCCACGATCACGTTCGTCTCCAACATCCCGGGCGAGACGCAGACGATTCCCTCGGCGATCTACACGTTCACGCAGACCCCGTCGGGCGACGCTGCGGCGTTGCGACTGACGCTCATCGCGATCCTGATTTCGCTGCTTGCGTTGGCAGTGTCCGAGGTACTGGCAAGGCGGGCCAGCCGCCAGCACGGAGGCCTGCGGTGATTCACTTTGATACAACGCTTGTGCGCGGCGATTTTCGGTTCGAGTTGCAGTTCGAGTCCGATACCGGCGCGTTGGCGTTGTTCGGCCCGTCGGGGGCAGGCAAGTCGACGGCGCTGGCCATGCTGGCCGGATTACTGCAGCCGGATCGCGGGCGCATCCAGATTGGCGATCAGGTTCTGTTCGATTCACGCGCAGGGATCAACCTGCCACCGCATCGCCGTCAGATCGGACTGGTGTTCCAGGATGCGCTGCTGTTGCCGCACCTGAGCGTGCGCCAGAATCTGCTGTACGGACGCTGGTTTTCTCGAATGCGAAAACCGGTTGCATCGCTCGAAGCGATCTGCGCGCTGCTGGGGATCGGGCATCTGCTTGAGCGTCAGCCAGGTGGATTGTCGGGCGGGGAACGCCAGCGTGTCGCCATCGGCCGAGCATTGTTGTCTGCACCCCGACTGCTCCTGTTCGACGAGCCGTTGGCGGCGCTTGATTACGAGCGCCGGATGGAAGTGCTGCCCTACATTTTCAGGCTGCACGAGCAGCTTGGTACCCCGTTTGTCTACGTCTCGCATGCCATTGATGAAGTCGCGCGCCTGGCTGATCAGGTGGTTGTGATGGAGCTCGGGCAATGCAAGGCGATCGGACCGCCGGGGGAGGTCCTGGCTCCGGCCTGGGCTGCAGCTGGGGCGGGCAGGATGGCCGCTGTGTCGGTGATCGACGCAGTTGTTCGCTCCCATGATCCGCGATACGGACTGACGATGTTGGAACACCCTGCCGGTCCAATCTGTCTGCCCGGCCGGATCGGTGAAGTGGGTCGCCCGCATCGGGTCATCGTGCGAGCGCTGGATGTCGGACTGGCTGTGCAGCGGCCTCGCGACGTGAGCTTCAGGACCGTCCTGCGCGGCACGATTTCAGCGGTCGAGCGTGACGACAGCCCGCATTGCCGTGTCGAGATCGCTCTGGCGGGTCAAGGTCGCCTGGTTGCTTTGGTGACCCGTCACTCGGTTGACGAACTAGCCCTGGACGCAGGTGACGAAATCTTCGCGATGGTCAAGGCCGTGGCGCTTGATGAGCGCGCACTGGCCATGTCGGTTCATGGCAGATCGCGAAATCGGGGAAGCAACTGAGCGAAGTGTCGGTCCACCGCGTCGCGGGTCTCCTGCAGACTGGCCTCATAGGCGCGCAGCAGTGCCTCGCCCAGAGGCGTCAGTGATGATCTGGTCGGGCCGCTGCGGGCATCCTCGATGATGACTGCGGGCTCGTTGCAGGCTGCGTTGATCGATTCGATCAGCATCAGTGCCCGCCGATACGACATATTCATCACAGCGGCCGCTTGTTCGATGGATCCGCTTTGCTCGATCTGGGCGAGCAGCTCGAACTTTCCCGGTCCCAGGCGCACATGGTCGGCAAAGCGGATGCGCAAGCTGATGAGGTCTGAGTCTCTGGCTCTCATGGTGTTCAGCGGATCAGGTGTACCAGGGCAGGGTACGACGTAGCGAGGTGATCTCCCCGCTTGCCAACGCATCGTAACCTGCCAGGCCACTCAGGGCCTGATGCCAGCGTGAGGAGCGCAGCGTTTCGATCAGCAGTTCGGCCTGTCGGGTCTGCAGCGTTTCCTTCTCGCACACCAAAAAATAGTCTTCAACAACCAGCGGAATGAAGTCAATTCCGTGGGCGACGCCCGCAGCCTGAATACCGAAGCCTGCGTCGGCGGCCCCCGAAGCGACAGCAGCTGCCACGGACAGATGGGTCGCTTCCTCGTGCGCTTGACTGGGGATTGCGGTCGAGGCAAGTCCTTCGGCCGCAAGCAGTTCGTCGAACAGTGCGCGTGTGCCAGTACCTTGAGGGCGGTTCACAAACCGAACGCGATGAAGGTCGCCCAAGCCTTTGATGCCCAGCGGGTTGGCGCGTTGTACGAACAGGCCTTGCGTGCGGCGGCAGACGCGAATCATTTTTTCCCGACCCAGTCTGAGCAAAGGACCGAAGCCACGCTGCAGTGCCGAGCCGCGTCGGGCCAGATCCGGTCGCGATAGCGGCAGGTGAATTCCTGCGAAGTCATAGCGGCCGGCGCGCAAGGCTGCCAGCGCGCTCAGACTGCCCTCGAAGTGCAGGTCCAGCAGCAGCTCCTGATCCCCCTCGCAGATCTGTTTCAGAGAAGGCAACGCCAGATCATGACTGGCGCAGCAGGTGGCAATTGGAATCTGGTCGTTGAAGGCGATTGTCAGTTCGCGACCGATTTCGGTGGCCAGATTATCGATCTGCGGGGCGAGCCGCGCGCGAATCCGGGTCTCTGCCCACAGCAGCTTGTCAGCAAATTCGCTCAGCCGCGCCGGCTTGCCTTTTTCCCAGATCACGAGCTCGCGGCCCAGCCGCTGTTCCTGCTCCTTCAGAAAACCCCAAAGATGGCGATAGGAGACACCGAGGCGCTTCGCAGCCGCGCCAATGGAGCCTTGCAGCCGCACAGCCGAGAGCGCCTCGAAGAATGGATTGCGCAGGTGCCCGTCGCCGGCAGCTGCGAATTCGTAGCTGAGCGTGATCGAGACAATGTCTGACAGAGGGTTCACAGGGGGCAGGCAAAATGGGGGAATGCGAAGAGGACGAAAAACGCCCCCTCGGACTGATCATGTTAACGCCATGTGCAAATGCATCCCCAATTGCAGCCGGCCATCTGCGGTTACGCTACGGCCCTTGTGTAAACGTTTGGGCTGAATCCGTCGTAAAAAGCCCTCAGCTGCCTCACCTGCAACCGGATTGAGACTTTGAAACCCGCTGCCCCGACGCGTCAGGCGGTCTTTTCTGGCCGAGCAATGCAGTTACCGCTGTTGTTGGCGTGCTGCCTTGGCGTGGCAGTGCTTGCTGCGATGTGTGTCGGTCGGTACCCGATTGATGCTGGCCAACTGCT
>JAURMJ010000072.1 GCA_030830765.1 Quisquiliibacterium sp. | reverse complement strand
TCGCCGGCCTGCTGCTCGGCGGAGTCGACTCGCAACTGGGCTCGGCCGTGTTGTTCGGCGGCGCCGCCGGCGGTCAGCAGGCGATGGTCAATTTTACCCGTGAAAATGAATCCGAGGCGGATCGGCTTGGCATTCAATTGATGTCCGACGCCGGCTTCGACCCCAACGGCATGATTGCGTTCTTTGGGCGGCTTCAGAGAGCGTCACAGGCCTATGAGGGCCAGGCTCCGGCCTATCTAAGCAGTCATCCGCTGACCGGTGAGCGGATTGCCGACATGCAGACCCGGGTTCAGGATGCGCGTTATCGTCAACGCCCGGACAGTCTGGAGTTCCGGTTGGTACGCGCCAAACTGCAGGCCCAGGCTGTGACATCGGTCGATGGCCTGGGCGCGGCGCGTACCAGATTTGAAGGGCTGCTGCGCGACAAGACGACGCCCGATGCGGCGGCGACCTGGTATGGCCTGGCTGTTGTGCTGCTTGCACAGCGGGATTTTGACGCTGCAGGGCGAGCAATCAACGAGGCGCGCCGTCGGCTTCCCTCCGGTCATCCATATCTTGAGCGGCTCGCTGCGCAGATACGCCTGGATGCCGGCGATGCTGCCGGTGCGCTGCAGATTGCTGCAGCGGGTACGCAGCGGTTTCCAGGGGCTCGTACGCTGGTGCATCTGCAGGCTGATGCGATGCTCAGGCTGCGAAAGTTTGCGGATGCCGAGACATTCCTGCAGGACCAGTTGGCGACGTATCGGTCCGACCCTGTTCTCTGGCGGCTTCTGGCGCGCGCGCACCAGAGTGCCGGCAAGCAGGCACTCGCTCATCGCGCGTCAGCTGAGGAATATGCGCTGATTGGCGGCTGGCTTGCCTCGATTGAACAGTTCAAACTTGCGCTGCAGGCTGGTGGCCTGGATTTTTATACGTCCTCACAGATCGATGCCCGGATCAAGCAGGTTCAGGCTGCCTACACGCGCGAGCAACAGGATCGGGCGCAGCGCTGACGCGCTCCATGGAAGGAGCTAAGCGCTGGGAACTTTGAGCCCAATGGAGCGAAGAGTTCGGAGGGCTCAGAGCATGGGGGGTAGGAGCGCAGGAGTTCGCTGCGCGCAGGTGTTATGCCCCTTTGGGCATGACAACGCAGACAGAGCGCTTGCGTTCCGACTACGAGGCTCTTGGTTTTGGATCGAAGCGCCGATGCTGTGCCTTGGCGAAGCTGCTGTTGGCGGGATGGATGGTCAGCGTGCGGCCCAGAATGTTCAGGCAGGCCGGTATTGCCGCTTCGCCGGTCGCGCCGGCGTTCCCCGGGTCGGCATTGGGCTCTTTAAGACCGTCCGTCTTTCCATCCTTGAATTCAAGTAACCCGAGATCCAGATCATGCAGGGCTGCCGGGCCCAGTTCGGTATCCAGCATCAGGTCGTCGTGCTCGGTGCACCAGGCGCAGCTGACGGTTTCAATGAGCACGCCCGTGTGAGTGCAAAGCTGCGCCTCGCCGCCGCTGCCAAGAACCCGCAGGATCAGAGGTGCCAGGTCCAGATCGACAAAGACGCGCTGCGGTCCGTTCTGCCAGAACCATCGTCCGAGTTCGTCGGCCTGGTAGTTGCGGGCGATGAATTCCAGGATCTGTTCGTTGGTGATTGGACTGCCCTGCCCGTCGCGCGATTCGTCGAAACCCGGTTTGGCCCGGTCGATCAGCAGCCACCGACCCCGGCGATCGAGTCGCAGCCAGCCATGAACTGCCGGTACTGCGGGCCAGCGCTGCATCGCCTTGATGACCTGCTCATCCATCGAGAGTTTCCTCCTTGGCTGCGGGCATGCTTAGCTGCTTGCCAAAAAAATCGAGCACGCGTTGGGGCACAAAATCGAAGCGGCCTGGAAATCCGCTGCTGGCAAAGCCGACATGGCCACCTTGTGTCGGGTAATCGAGTTCGACCTGTCTGGAAATCTGCTCGGGGCCTGCAAGCACGCTGGCCGGCACGAAGGGGTCATTGAGCGTGTTCAGGATCAGGGTTGGCACGCGAATACCGCCAAGGAACTGTCGGCACGAGGAGCGGGTCCAATAGTCGTAGCAACTGGAAAACCCATGCATGGGCGCAGTGACTGCATCGTCGAAATCAAAGAAGTCTCGTGCCGCGAGCATCCGCTCGCGATCAAAGAGCCCCGGATAGCGCTGCAGCTTGAGCAGGCTCTTGTGCTTGAGCGTCCTCATGAAACTAGCCGTGTAGACGCGATTGAAACCTGTTGCCAGCGCCTTGGCCCCGGCCTGCAGATCATGGGGCGCGCAGACCGTTGCGGCAGCCGTAATGAAGGCGGCCTGTTCGGCCCGCTCGCCAAGCCATTTGGCCAGTGCATTACCGCCCAGCGAGATGCCCATCGCGAACAGGGGGGCGTGACTGGCGTGTTCACGATGCAGGCGCCGCAGGATCCAGTCGATTTCGTTCGAGTCCCCTGAGTGGTACGCGCGCGGGGCGATATTCGGTTCGCCGCTGCAGCCGCGAAACATCGGGACGACGGCTCGCCAGCCTTGTTGCAAAGCCTGCGCGCAGATGGCGGTTGCATAGTGGCTTGTGGAACTGCCCTCCAGGCCATGAAACAGAACGACCAGCGGACGTGGGTCCGGATCCTGCAGTCTTGGTGCGCCTGAAGGGCTTGTGGCCGTCGCGGTTTCTGATGGTCGGGCTGTGCAGGCGAAATCCAGATCGATGAAGTCGTTGTCCGGAGTGGTCCAGCGCTCGCGCCGATACGCGACGGTCTGCATGCGGCGAAGCCGCGGGGCGATGACAGCGGGCCAGATTGTCTGCACATGCGGTCCGGGCAGCCAGCGGGGCGCGACATAGCCCATTGTCACGCCAGCCTCAGTGCAATGTGTTGGGGTCGGCCGGAAATTCCGGCTCTGCTTCATCACCGGCAGCCGAGGCATGGTGCAGCACGATATGCCATCCGTCCGCGCTTTTGACGTAGACATTGGTGGCGACGCATTCGATCACCTCGGTACCCATTCGCCCACTGACGATGATCTTCTCGACCAGATTGTGAACCGCAATCATGGCGCCCTGATGGACGTGCACGTCGCTTACGCGAACCTCGATGCCACCTTGCGAGAAGATTTCCTCAAAGGAGGCGCGGATTGCACGCAGGCCGATCACGCGCGCGCCATTCGGGTGAACGCAGACCGCGTCATATTCATCGGACCACAGCGACATCATACCGGCCAGGACGCCGCGCTGCATGCCGTCGTAGAAGGCCTCCT